>CAYYTN010000009.1:10060-23992 GCA_964474495.1 uncultured Chloroflexota bacterium | reverse complement strand
AGATCCAGGGCGGCGCGGTCCAGGGCATCGGCTGGGCGCTCAACGAGGAATACTGGTACGACGACGACGGCCGGATGCGCAATTCCACGCTGCTGGACTACCGGATGCCGGTCGCGCCGGACGTGCCGATGATCGACGCGATCATCGTCGAGGTCCCGAATCCGGGCCATCCCTACGGCGTCCGCGGCGTCGGCGAAGCGCCGATCGTGCCGCCCCCGGCGACCATCGCCAACGCCATCTACGACGCCATCGGCATCCGCCTGCGCACCCTGCCGATGTCCCCGGCGCGTATCATCGAGGCCCTGGCCGACAACAAGAAGGACTGACCCATGACGACGACCGGTGAAGATGTCGTGAAAACGAGCGGATTCACGGTCGTCGGCTCGAAGCCGGTCCGTCATGACGCGGCCGACAAAGTCACCGGCCGGGCGCAGTTCGGGGCCGATGTCACGCTGCCCGGCACGCTGCACGGGGCGGTCCTGCGCAGCCCCCACGCCCACGCCCGGATCGTCGGCATCGACACGAGCGCCGCCGAGTCCGCCCCCGGCGTGCTCGCCGTCATCACCAGTGCCGACCTGCCCGATCCCGGCCCCCACGTCCCCTCACCCGCTGAAGGCACCTCGAGCCGCGCCCATGCCAGCGCCAATGTGCTGGCCCGGGGCAAGGCCCTCTACCAGGGCCACCCCGTCGCCGCCGGCGCCGCCCGTGACGTCGCCACTGCCGAAGCCGCCCTGGACAAGATCGTTGTCGAATACGAGTTGCTGCCGGTCGTCCTGACCGCCGCGGCCGCCTTGCGGCCCGACGCTCCGCTGCTGCACGACGACGTCTTCACCGACGCCGACGGCGCCGTCTCCGACCAACCGAGCAACGTTCCGGTCCACCGCCACCTCGAAGAAGGCGATGTCGAAGCCGGCTTCGCAGCGGCCGCCATCGTCGTCGAAAACGAGTACACCACCGCCACCGTCCACCAGGGCTACATCGAGCCCCACGCGGCGACGGCGCGCTGGACCGAAGACGGCGGACTTGAGATCTGGTCCACTTCGCAGGGGGCCTTCGGGGTCCGCTCCGAACTGGCGTCCTTGCTGCGAATGTCGGTGTCGAAGATCCGGGTGACGCCCCTGGAAGTCGGCGGCGGATTCGGCGGCAAGACAACCGCCTTCCTCGAGCCGCTCGCCGCCGCGTTGGCGCGAAAATCGGGCCGCCCGGTCAAGATGACGATGACTCGAGAAGAGGTGCTGAAGGCCACCGGTCCGACCCCCGGAAGCTGGAGCCGCGCGAAGGTCGGGATCACCGCCGCGGGCAAGTTGACCGCCATCGAGATGCGGGTCGCCTACGAGGCCGGCGCCTACGCCGGCATCTGGTCCTCCGGGGCCATCGTCGGCGCCATGGGCTCCTACAGCCTGCAAGACCTGCGCGGCGACGGATTGGAGGTGCTGGTCAACAAGCCGCACTCCGGCGCCTATCGCGCGCCCGGCGGCACCCAGGCCACCTTCGCCCTCGAGACCACCATCGACGAGGCGATCCGGGAGGCCGGGATCGATCCGCTCGAGTTCCGCCTTCGCAACGCCTCGCGGGGCGGCGACCTGCGGGCCGACGGCGAGCCCTTCCCGACGCTCGGCACCCGCGAGTGCATCGAAGCCATCGCCGCTTCGGACCACTGGAACGCCCCGCTCGGCGAGCCCTCCGGACCGGCCGGCCGGCGCGGCCGCGGGGTCGCCTCCGGCCTCTGGCGCAACGGCGGCGGGCTCTCCTCTGCCCAGGGCCGCCTGAACCCCGACGGCACCGTGACGCTCCTCGAAGGCTCCGTCGACCTCAGCGGCACCCGCACCTCCGTGGCCATGCAGATGGCCGAGACCCTCGGCATTCCCGCCGATGCCATCAACCCGATCGTCCCCGACACCGACTCGGTCGGCCAGACCGGCGTCACCGGTGGCAGCCGCACCACCTTCGCCACCGGCTGGGCCGCCCACGAGGCCGCCGGCGACATGCTGCGCCAGATGTGCGCCGGGCTGGCCCGGCTCTGGAACGTCGCCGCCGTCGAGTTCGACTCCGGGTCCTTCTTCGCCGATAAGCGCCGCGCCAATTTCAAGGAAGCCGCCGGCATGCTGGCCGGGGCCGAAATCCTGGTGACCGGCAAGGCAAGCCCGGCGCCGGGCGGCATCGGACCGGCCACCACCGTCCATCTGGTGGACGTCGAAGTCGACATCGAAACCGGCAAGATCCAGATACTCCGCTACACCGCCGCCCAGGACGCCGGCAAAGCCGTGCACCCCGAGATCGTCGAAGGCCAGATCCAGGGCGGTGCCGTCCAGGGGATCGGCTGGGCGCTCAACGAGGAGTACTGGTACGACGCGGACGGCCACCTGCAAAACGCCAGTCTGCTCGACTACCGGATGCCCACCGCCACCGACCTGCCGATGATCGAGGCGATCATCGTCGAGGTGCCCAATCCCGGCCATCCTTACGGAGTTCGCGGAGTCGGCGAGATGCCGATCGTGGCCCCGCCGGCGGCCATCGCCAACGCCGTCTTCGACGCCACCGGCATCCGGCAGCGCGAATTGCCGATGTCCCCGGCGCGGGTCATCGCCGCGTTGCAGGCTGCGACCCGGTAGGCGGAAATGGCCCTGCTGCACATCCCGTCGGCGCTGCGGAAATTGACCGGCGGCGAGTCCCGGGTCGAGATCGACGCCGCCACCGCCGGCGAAGCGCTCGACCTCCTCGAAGCGAGGCACCCGGGAATCAAAGCCCGCCTCCTCGACGGCGACCGGCTGCGCCCCGGCCTGGCCCTCTACCTCGACGGCGCCGAAGCCGCCACCGGCCTGCGCACCCGGCTCACCGCCACCAGCCGGCTCCACTTCCTCGCCGCCCAGTCCGGGGGATAGCCACTACTGTAGGTCGTTAGGCCCTTCCCACGGGCTCGCTGGTACTATTTGGGGGTCGGTGCCCGGATTCGAACCGGGATTTCCGCTTTGGCGTCTGCGGCGTGTCCGTTACACCAACACCGACCCGGCGAGCTCGTCCCGATCAAAGACCGCGCCCGCCTTGCCCCCCGCGGGACGCGTCATTATCCGTCCGGGCATCCCCTTTTGCCAACCCCTAGCCTGTCCCGTGCGTTAGCCCGACGCCATGCCCCATGGACACCGTTCTGGCTCGATGGCCTCCCCAGATCCACCCGTACGCACGATCCGCCCCTCCAGGGTTCACTTGGCGTTTTACGCACAGGATAGAGGCGGTCAGACCGCCAACTTCGCCAGCGCACTGCGCCGTGCCCCTATACTCGCGCCCACTCCCCACTTCCGTTAGTACCGTTAAAATTACCCAGCCTTTTGACCCTGTGCGCTGCCGCATGCACCTTGACAATCATATTTTAGCGCATCATAATGACTGCAATCATTACGATACTAGCCATATATGTTTTGGGGTGCCAGCATGGTTGAAGGGAAAAAGGCAGGGTCTCGTGTCCGAAGTCCTGCCTATCCATCTATTACGCTCGAACGTGCGATAGAATACGCTGTAATCCTGTTCGGCAAAGAGCATCGGGGGCAAATAGCTCCCGACGTGGCAGCGAGGCACATGGGGTTCAAAGGGCGTACGGGGGGCGGCGCTCGCGCACTCGCAGCGTTGAGGCAATACGGGCTGCTTCAGGTTGTAGATGGGTCTGCAGCACTGACCGAGCGGGCGCTCGATTTGGTCCTGGCACCCGATGAAGACTCTCCGCATCGCAGGGATGCGCTTAGGGCCGCTGCACTCAGCCCTAAGCTACATCGCGAACTCTGGGAACTCGCAGACGACGGTCCACTGCCATCGGACGACCAGCTTGAGTACTACCTCGTAAGAGAGCGCAATTTCAATCCGAACAGGGTTGAGAGATTCTTAAAGAGCTTTCGTCAAACGATCGAATCTGCGGGGTTGGCCGGGCCCAAGCGTGATGATCCTGCAGAGCAGAGCGGTGGCGAGACGGCACCCAACGATGGCCCAGCACCGGCCGCCGCAACGGCACCGAGCCCAGCTGCTACAGGGCCTCATATCAGCTTTCCCCTACCGCGGCGCAACCGGATCGTTATTCAACTGGACAAGCCGGTAACAGATGGCGAATTCGAGACCATCAAGTCTCTCTTGGAAGTCGCAAAGGATTCTCTAACGGACGAAGTTTCTGGCGAAGAAGCGGACGGGTAGAGGGATCGTCAACGCCCAATCCCCGATCGAAGGAGAGTCGATGCCGCGTCCCAACGTCCTCTGGATCTGCACCAACGGGCAGCGCCCGGACACCCTGGGCGGCTACGGCAACGAGCTTGTTGACACCCCGAACCTGGACCGGCTGGCGCAATGCGGGCTGGTTTTCGAGAACGCCTTCAGCCAGAGCCCGGTCTGCAACCCCAGCCGCGCCAGCTTCCTGACCGGCCGCTACCCGCGCACCACCCGTACCCGCCAGAACTCCCGGCCGATGCCCGCCGACGAAATCCTGGTCACGAAGCTGCTGGCCGACGCTGGCTACAGCTGCGGACTCGCCGGCATGCTGCACCCCGGAGAGATGGGCGCCGGCGGCGGCCAGGCAAGCGGCGCGCGTCCGGTGGAGACCGGCTATTCGGTCATCCACCGCTCCAACAGCGCCGTGCCCGTCCGCCCCACCAACGCCTACACGGGCTGGCTGCGCGAGCGCGGCGTCGAGTACCGCACCGAGCCCTACCGGGATTCGCAATGGGTCGAGGCCGGGATGCCCGCCGAGCACCACCACACCACCTGGTGCGCGCAGATGGCCATCAACTTCATCGAGGCCCACGCCGCCGGCGAGCAGCCCTGGCTCTGCTCCGTCAACACGTTCGATCCCCACGTCCCGTTCGATCCGCCGGCCGAGTACCTGGACCGCTGGGCCGCGCGCCTCGACGAGATACCGCTGCCCAACCTGGTCGAGGGTGAGATCGACGGCAAGCCGGAGTTCCATCAACGGCATCACCGCGACGAACTCGACCCGCCGCAGCCCTACCCGTACCTCGAAATGTCCGACGACGATCACCGCCTCGTGACCGCCGCCTACTGGGCGATGGGTGAGTTGATCGACACCCAGGTCGGCCGGCTGCTCGATGCCCTGGAGCGCACCGGCCAGCTTGAAAGCACCATCGTCATCTTCACCTCGGACCACGGCGAGATGCTCGGCGATCACGGCATCTACCTGAAGGGCCCGTACTTTTTCGAGCCGGCCACTCACGTCCCGCTGATCGTCGCGCAACCCGGCGCAGTTGAGCCCGGCCGCAGCTACGCGCTGGTCGAACTGGTCGACATCGCGCCCACCCTGCTGGAGGCCGCCGGGCTGGCGCCATCACCCGGCATGCAGGGCCGCTCGCTCACCCCGTTGCTGCGCGACGAGGGCGACCGCGACCAGCACCGCGACGACGTCTACTGCGAGTTCTACAACGCCGTGGACCGGCCCGCCGAGGCCCCGCAGCACTCCACCATGGTGCGCACCCGGCGGCACAAGCTGGTCCTGCACCACAGCACCGACGAGGGTGAGCTATACGACCTGCGCGAAGACCCGGGCGAAAACGTAAATCGCTGGGAATCCGCCGCCCACGCCGAGATCAAGACCGAGCTATTGATTCAACTCGCGAACCGGATGGCGTGGACCGTCGATCCGCTGCCGGTCCGCGCCAAAACCGACCTGGAGGGCTAGATGGCGCCACCGAACATCCTGTGGATCTGCACCGACCAGCAGCGCTGGGACACCCTGGGCTGCTACGGCAACGAGTTTGTCCGCACCCCGGTCGCCGACCGCCTGGCCGAAGAGGGCGTCATCTTCGACCTCTGCTTCAGCCAGAGCCCGGTCTGCACCCCCAGCCGCGCCAGCTTCCTCACCGGTCGCTATCCGCGCACCTGCCGGGGAAGGCAAAACGGCGCCGACATCCCGGCCGACGAAGTGCTGGTGACCAAGGTCCTGGCCGACGCCGGCTACACCTGCGGGCTCGCCGGCAAGCTGCACATCTCCGCCTGCCATCCGTCGGTGCAGCCGCACACCGAGCGCCGCATCGACGACGGCTACGCCGTCTTCCACTGGTCGCACCACTCCGGCCTGGATTGGGCCAGCAACGACTACGGCCTCTGGCTGAAGGAGAAGGGCGTGGACTACGAGCCCTACCCCTACGAAGGCTCGCCGCACGTCGACGCCGGCTACCCGGCCGAGCATCACCACACCACCTGGTGCGTCGAGAAGACCATAGCCTTCATGCAGTCGGCCGCCGACTACGACAACCCCTGGCTGTTCTCCGTCAACATCTACGACCCGCACCACTCCTTCAACCCGCCGGTCGAGTACCTGCAACGCTACCTGGACAACCTGGACGACATCCCGCTGCCCAACTACGTAGAAGGCGAGCTCCACGACAAGGGCCCCTTCCAGCAGATCGACAACACCGAGGGCGGCTACAACGGGATGGGATCGCAGTTTCGTCAGGGCGAGATGACCGACCGCGACCACCGCCTCGCGAGGGCCGCCTACCTGGCCATGTGCGACCTGGTCGACGACCAGATCGAACGCCTCCTCGAGACCCTCGAAGAAACCGGGCAGGCCAAGAACACCCTGGTCATCTTCACCTCCGACCACGGCGAGATGCTCGGCGACCACGGCATCTACTGGAAGGGCCCCTACTTCTACGAGCCGGCCGTGCGGGTCCCGCTGATCATGAAGCTGCCCGGCGCCATCGAGCCCGGCCGCCGCAGCCAGGCGCTGATCGAACTCAGCGACCTCGCCCCGACCCTGCTGGACGCCGCCGGCGTGGACATCCCGCCCGGCATGCAGGCCCGCTCGTTCTGGCCGCTGCTGACCGGCGACGCCGATCTCCACGAGCACCGCGACGATGTCTACTCCGAGTACTACAACGCCATGCCCTGGCACCGCGACCCGACCGCCCAGGTAACGATGGTGCGGACGCGGACCCACAAGATCGTCGCCGCCCACGGCACCGGCACCGGCGAGCTATACGACCTGGAGGCCGATCCGACCGAGACCAACAACCTCTGGAACGACCCGGCCAGCCGCGACCTGAAGCTGGCTATGTACGAGCGCCTGGCCGACCGGATGGCCTTCACCGTCGACCCGCTGCCGGTGCGCCAGGCCGACTGGTAGCAGCCGGCGATTTGGGGATTCGGCGGCGACGGTGGACAATGAACTGCTGCCTGTAACCACCGGACCACCAACATCGAAGCAGGGGAATCAACCATGGAAAAACGACGCCTCGGACGCACCGGCCACGAAAGCGCCATCATCTCCATGGGCACTGCCGCCTTCGGCACGCGCCCGCAGGAGATGGTCGACGTCGCCGTCGAACAGATGATGGCCGCCGGCGTGAATCACATCGACATCGCCCCCGGCTACGGGCAGGCGATGGAGCGGATGAAGCCCTGGCTACCGAAGATCCGCGATCGCGTCTTTCTGGGCTGCAAGACCCAGGGCCGCAACTACACCCAGGCCTGGGACGACATCCGCGACGGCATGCAGCGCCTGGGCGCCGAGGAGTACGACCTCTTCCAGCTCCACGCCATCACCACCATGGCCGACCTGGACGGCGTGATGATGAAGGGCGGGGCGATCGACGCGCTGGTCGAAATGAAGGAGCAGGGCCTCACCAAATGGCTCGGCATCACTGGCCACGGCCCCTACGTGCCGAAGGTCCACCTGGAGGCGCTGAAGCGTTTTGACTTCGACGCGATCATGTTCCCGGTCTGCGCGGCGATGTTCAAGAATCCCGAATACCGCGAGGACGCCGAGGCGCTGCTGGATTACGCCAACGCCAATGACGTTGGCATCCAGACCATCAAGATGCTGGCCCGTGGCGGCTGGGGCGCGCAGGAGAAGGACTGCACCACTTGGTACGACCCGCACCGCGATCCGGCCGACATCGACACGGCGCTGAACAGGCTGTTCTCGCAGGAGATTCACACCGCGCCGAGCGCCGGCGAAATCAACCTGATCCCGGCGATCCTCGACGCCGCCGAGCGCTACTCGCGGCTGGACGAGGACGCCCAGGAAGAAGTGGTCGCCGCACAGCGCGTCCCGGTCCAGGAACCGCGCCTGGCCATCCCCGCCTAGCGGCCGGCCAATCGGGCGGGCGCCGGCCTACTCGTACCGGAAGCGGAAGACGCTGACGGTCAGGAAAACCAC
Organism: uncultured Chloroflexota bacterium; assembly: GCA_964474495.1. Lineage (GTDB taxonomy): Bacteria > Chloroflexota > UBA11872 > UBA11872 > VXNJ01 > JASLPR01. Next base: position 15,840 of record CAYYTN010000009.1, on the reverse strand, counting down.
GCCGAACCCCAGCAGAACCGCCGTCTCCAGCGCGATCTCGCCGATCCCCATCCCTCGCACTAGCACGTCCTGGTAGGCCGTCAGCCCCCATGACTGGGGAGCGATGTAGCCGATCGTTTGCATCGCCTCCGGCATGACGAAACGCGGGATCATCGAACCGCTCATGGCGGCCAGCACCAGGACCAGGAGAATGCCCAGGGAGCCGGCCTGCGCCTCGGTGCGGACGAGGCTGGTGATCATGCTGCCCATGCCGGTGGCGGCGAGGGAGAGACCGGCGGTGATGAGCAGTAGGGCGGGGATGTTGACCAGATCCATACCGAAGGCCAGGCGGGCGACCGTGAACATGATGACCGCCTGCAAGAAGTTGATGCCGAAAAAGGGCAGCGTCTTGCCGATTACGATGGCGATTCGGGAAGCCGGGGTGGCGCGCACGCGCCGCAGGGCGCCACTGGTGCGCTCTTTGAAGACGGAGGTGGAGATCACGGTGACGATGAAGAACATGAACATCACCGTGTAGCCAGGGACGTTCTGCTGGTAGGAATCGGGCAGGATTTCACGCTCCACGTTCGGCGGGTTCACGCGCTGGATCGTCACCGGGAAGTCCCCGGCGCCGGCGCCGCTCGTCATCGCCGCCCGGGCGATCGCGCGGGCTTCTTCCGGGAGACCGAGTTGCTCGAATAGCTGCTCCGCGCCGGCGACGTTCATCATCTGGCCGATCGTCTGCTGGATGACGCCGGCGACCGCGCCCAGGATGGGGGCGACGAATTGCAGGCTGGCGGCGGGATCGGTTACCAGTTCCACCGCAATCGCTTCGGTCGCACCGCCCAGCAGCACGCCTGGAGCCGACAAGGCCGCGGTGAATCCGGTGGGGAAGACCACCGCGATCTGGTAGTCCCCGGCGGCAACCGTATTGGCGACGGATTCGGCGGTGAAGGGAACGTCGTTGCCGTCGTTGCGGATGACCGCGATTCCGTCGGCGGAATCCAGGACGGCAGCGATCTGTTCGGCCAACTCGCCGGCGCCATCCACCGATATCGGGATGGCGATCGGGTTGTCCTCCGGCGAAGTTGCGTACACCTCGGCGAGGGCCAGGCTGAAAATGACGATGAAGGCGAGCGGCATGACGAACAGCGTGACCAGGCTGCCCAGGTCGGCGGCGAAAACCCGGATCTCTTTGAGCGTGATGGCGTAGATCGATCGCAGCATGTCAGTCGCGCAACGTCCGGCCGGTGAAGCGCAGAAATACGCTTTCCAGGTTCGGCTCGAGGATCCGTAGCGTCTCGACCGGAATACTGTCTCGATTCAGCGTCTGCAGCACGTCGACCAGCGCGTGCTGCGCGCCGGTGGTCTGCAAGTCGAGCGTGCCGCCCGGTCCCGGGCTGGCGCTGGTGATGCGATCGAGGGCGATGAGATCGACTTCCGCGGCGGCGCGCCGGTCCTCCGGGATGCCGATCTGGATCACCCCGCCTCCCAGGGCCTCGATGAGCTCACGGGGCGTCCCCAGGGCGACCAGCCGGCCGTGATCGACGATGGCCACCCGATCGCACAGCCGCTCGGCCTCCTCCATGTAGTGGGTCGTGTAGACGACGGTCATCCCGGCGGCGTTCAGGCGCTCGACGTTGTCGAAAATGTGGTTGCGGCTCTGCGGATCGACGCCCACCGTCGGCTCATCCAGGATCAGTATCTCCGGATCGTGCAGCAGGCCGGCGGCCAGGTTCAGGCGGCGTTTCATGCCGCCGGAGTACTCGCTCACCGTGTCGCCGGCGCGGTCGCTCAGGCCGACCGTCTCCAGCGCCGTCTCGATCGCCGTGCCCAGCCGCGAGCCCGAAAGCCCGTACAGCCGGCCGAAGAACTTCAGGTTATTCAGTCCGCTGATTTCCTCGTACAGCGCCAGTTCCTGCGGAACCAGGCCCACCCGGGCCTTGATGGAACTGGCGTTCGGCCCGGCGTCGCCGCCCAGCACTCCCACCCGGCCGCCGGTGCGCTCGAGCACGCAACTCAGGATCGAGATCGTGGTCGACTTGCCCGCGCCGTTCGGCCCCAGCAGGCCGAACACCTCGCCGTGCTCGATCGAGAAAGAGAGATCATCGATGGCGGTCAGATCGCCGTAGCGATGGACCAGGCCCTCGACCGTCGCGACTGCTTCCACGTTGCCGGCCATAGCTCCTACTTCTGGTGTCCCGACTCGGAGCCGGCCGCGGCGGATTGTAGCGCCTTCACCTGCTCCATGCTGATCCGCGCCGCCGCTTCCGGGTCGCCGCCGAGCACCTTGGCCAGGTAGGCGAAGCTCTCGAACTCCACCGCCGCGTAGCCGTCGAAACCGATTTCTTCCAGCGTGTTGAAGAACGCCGTCCAGTCCACCCGTCCCTCGCCGAGCAGCGGGAAGATGAACTCGCCGGGGACCTGGCTGATCCCCACCGCGTCCTTCAGGTGGCAGTGGACGATGTGCTCCCCCCACTGGCGGATGTTCCAGGCCACGTCCAGGTTGCCGCTCAGTACGCCGTGCGACGGGTCGTAGTTCACCCCCACGAACTCCGAATCGATCGCGTCGATCAGGAACTTGTGCGAGTAGAAGTCGTTGGCGACCATCCCAAAGACGCCCTCGGAGCTGATCTTCACCCCGGCCTTGCGGCCGGCGACCTCGAACTGCCGGTAGGCGTCCAGCACCTGGTCCCAGGCGGCGCCCTCGGAGATATCGCGCGGTATCTTCGGCGCGGCCGGGTCCCAGGGAGCCGGGCCGCTCATCGCCCCGACGTTGGAGACGTCGCACTCGCCGGCCAGTTCAATGACGGCCACCGTGTGGTCGATGCGGCGCTGGCGCTCGGCCTCGTCCAGGCACACCAGGTCCTCGTGAGCGAAGATGCGGCAGACCTCCAGCCCGGCGTCGCGGGTGGCGTCCACCACCTGCTGGCAGGCGGCCAGTCCTTTGGTCGGGTCGAAGTGGGTGGTGCCCCACTCGATGCCCGCGTAGCCGATCTCCTTCAGGGAGGCGACGACCTTCTCGGCCGGCCAATCGCGGTAGCCCAGGCTGGCCTGGAAAGAGATTCTCACGCTCATATCTCTTGCTCGATTCCAAACTTCTCGCGCAGATCGTCGGTGGTGACCTGCGGGTCATAACCTAGCATCCGCTCGGCCTTCGATATATCGAAAAGACTCGCCTTCGGATTGGCCGCGTACAGCTCGGGCCGCCGCACCTCGGGCATATCGTCCGGCCAAAGGGCCTTCACCAGTTCCAGCGAGGGCAACTCGGTGAAGTTGTCGCGGGCGGTGAGGTAGAAGTATTCAAAGTTGCCGCCCGGCGCGTCGTACTCAAAGTCGCAGGCCCGCGCGAAACCCTGGGCCACATCCTCCACCGCGATCCACGCGCCCAGCCGGTCCTTGCCGCCGCCGCGGCTGGCCTCGCCCAGGATCTGGCTCCAATCGTCCTGGCCGCGCGCGCCGCCCCACACCCAGCAGTAGCGCAGCGACACCACGTCGATCCGGTGCGCCTCCGCGTAGAAACGGGTCATCTCTTCGCCGAAGTACTTACTGAGGCTGTAGGCCTCGTGCGGCCACGAGGGGTGGTCGGAGTCGATCGGGAAGTAGTCCGGGCGCAGCGACACGGTCTGGGTCCCGTACCCGGAGGCCGACTCGCTGGAGCCGTAGACCACTCTCGGGATGCCGTTGCCGCGCACCGCTTCGAGCACGTTGAAGGTGCAGGCGTTGTTGACGCGCAGGATTTCGTCCTGCGATCCGGAGCGCGCGTCGGGCAGCGCCGCCAGGTGCACCACGATATCGAACCCGCGGATCAGCGAGGCCGTGCGTTTGGGGTCCTGCAGGTCGACGTCCAGGAATTGCAGGTGGGGATGACGCGCGGACTGCACGCGATCCAGGATCGACACCTCATGCTTGGGAAGGAGGGCCTCTACAACACTCCCGCCGATATCGCCGGCGCCGCCGGTCACCAGAATCTTCATGGGGCGGATCTCCTCCCGGGGGACTCTCGCCGAGTGCCCGGATAGGGTAGCCGATATCGGGGGCCGCTTCAGGGGAGGAATCCGGCGCGCAATCGGCCTAGAATTCGGCGGGCGGGGGCGCGGGATGCACGCCGCCGCCAGGAGGGTTGCGGACGATGAAACCGGCGAATCGACACTCCGCCGCGGGGACGATCCTGCTGGCCGCGGCGGTGACCCTACTGGGCATGCAGGCACTGCGCGTCTTCGCCACAAACCTGGTCTGGTACCTGGGCGAGACGTCCGACCGCGTCGTCATGGCGGTCGTCGCCTTCGTCGCCTTCGGCACTGTCGGCCTGGCCTGGCCCCTGCTGCGGCTGGCCGGCCTGCGCCGCGCCGCGCTGGTCAGCGCCGCCGGCCTGGCGCTGGTGCGAATCGTCGACCAGGCCAACGCGGTGGCCGTCGTGGATCTGGCCCTGGGCTTCCTGGGCACCATGTTCTTCGGCTGGCTGGTGGCCGCCCGGATCGGGCGGGGCGGGCGCGCGGCGGGCATCGGGCTGGCCGCCGCGCTGGGGCTGGATGTCGCGATTCGCGCCGCCTTCGACACCGTCGATGTGGCGTTCGCGGATTCTGTATGGGCCACCTTGATCGTCATCGCCCTGGCCGCCGTGCTGCTCGCCGCCCTCTGGCGGGGTCCCGAGCCGGCCGCCGGCCGCATCGGTAGCGGCGCCGCCTGGCAACTCCTCGGCATCCCGGCCGCCCTGCTGCTCTTCATGCTGGTCACCGGCAACTTCGGTCAGGTGGCCGTGCGCGGCGAACTGGGCTGGGGCGAGACCGTGATCTGGCTCTCCGCCGGCGCCGCCGCCGGGCTGATCCGCGCCCTGCTGCCCCGCGACGGCGACCGCTCCCGCCGGCTCGCCCACACCCTGATCTCCGCCGCCGCCCTGGCCGGCGGGCTGCTGGCGTACTGGGGCGATTCCGGCGGAATCTGGGTCGCGGTGGCCGCGCTGGGCCTGGCCCACCTGCTGTGCCTGCTGCCCGCCGAACCGACTGATGACACCCGCGACGGCGGCGGCCCGACCAGCCTTTTCGTCACCCTCGGCTTCATCTTCTTCGTCGCCCTGCTCTTCATCTTCTACTCCTTCTACGGACCCTTCTGGGTCGTCGTCGTGCTCATGGCACTGGTGGTCCTCGGTGGATTCGGCGCCATGCTTCGGGCCGGCGCCGACGCCGCGCCCGGGCTCGGGGCGAGCGGCCGCTGGCTGGTGATCGGGCTGGTCCTGCTGAGCCTGGCGCCCGGTCTGGTCAAAGCGCTCGCCCACAACACGCCGACCCTCATGGCGCCCCCCGCCGACCGCCCGATCCGCGTGCTCAGCTACAACACCCGCCAGGGCTTCGGGCTCGAAGACCGCTTCGGCCTCGAGCCGGTGGCCGCCGAGATCGAACGCCACAACCCCGACATCGTCGCCCTGCAGGAAATCGCGCGCGGTTGGGTGATCTCCGGCATGGTCGATCAACTCCGGTGGCTCGCCAACCGCCTCGACATGCGGCTCTATTTCGAACCCAACCTCGCCGACACCTGGGGCAACGCCTTCCTGGTCCGGCTGCCGGTGATCGCCGAAGAACATCTCCGTTTCGAAGACCTGGGCCGGGTCCCGCGCGGCGTGCAGGGAATCACCGTCGCCACCGCCAACGGGCCTTTGCGAATCCTGGTCACCCACCTGGACTCCGAAGCCGACGGCGATCGGGTCCGCGCCGACCAGGCCGGCGAGGTGCTGGGTCTATGGGGCGGCTCCGCGGCGACGCTGCTGGTCGGCCTGGTCGGCGCCGGTCTCCTGCTCTGGGGTC
>CAYYTN010000009.1:9561-10050 GCA_964474495.1 uncultured Chloroflexota bacterium | reverse complement strand
TCATTCCGGATTCCGCCGGGTACACGCTGGTGGCCGGTAGCGGGTTCCGCGACCTGCTCCGCGAAGCCGGCAACGACGGCCCGACCTACCCGGCCGACGAGCCCGACGAGCGGATTGACTACGCCTTCGGCACCGCTGACCTGGTGGTCAGCACCGCCGAATCGCCCGTCTCCACCGCCTCCGACCACCGCCCGGTGCTCGTCGACCTCGAAGTCCGCTAGGCGGGTCCTTACGGTCGAAGGCCGCCCGCGCTAGCCCGTTGCGGCAGTGACCGCCGCCACCGAGTGCGGCGGCAGCTCAACTGAAAGGCCGTTCCCATCCGCCTTCACCGCCAGGTCGACCGGCGCCACCGCGTCGGGGGCCGCCGCCGAGTTGGCCGACATGGCCTCGTCGCCGGCCAGCACCCGCGCGGAGGCCGTGCCCAGCGCGTGAACCTGTAGTCGCAGCACGCATTCGACCGCCTCCGAATAGTCCCGGTTCGTCAGCGTG
>CAYYTN010000009.1:6963-9551 GCA_964474495.1 uncultured Chloroflexota bacterium | reverse complement strand
AGGCCACTCGCGAGCCATCCGCCGCGACCGAAGCCGAAGCGCTGACCTGCCGGACCGGCAATCCCTGCGGGCTCTGCACGCCCAGCTCCGCCGAGTCGATATGGGTCGTCACCGACTCCTGCCCGACGTGCTCCTGGTACAGCGAATAGACGTGGTAGGTCGGCGTCAGCCAGGCGTCCGGTCCGTGGGTTTCGATGAGGCACTGCAGCACGTTGATGGTCTGCGCGATGTTCGTCATCGTCACCCGGTCGGCGCGGGCGTTGAAGATGTCCAGGCATGACGCCGCGACCACCGCGTCGCGCAGGCAATTGGCCTGGCGCAGCCCGGCCTCGGGGACAGCACGGCCGCGATCCCACAGGCCCCATTCGTCGACGATCAGGCCCACCGGATGATTCGGGTCCTCGTAGTTCTTGAGGATGCCGTCCGCCTTGGCGATGTCGTCCTCCAGCACATGCGCCTCACCGATCAAGTCCAGGTACTCCGACTCGTCGTACTTGAACGCCTCCCGCTCCAGCGAGAAGTAGCGGTGAATCGACAGCGCTTCGAGCCGCGGCAGGAACCGGCTGCCCTGCAGGGCCCGGAGCAGCTCGCGATTCCACTCGTCGTCGTGGCCCACCGCGATCAGCTGCGCGCCCAGCCCCATGCGCGCCAGGTAGGTGACGTAGTTGCGAAACTTCGCCGCGTATTCCGCCGGGCGCATATTGCCGCCGCAGCCCCAGTTCTCATTGCCAACGCCCCAGTACTTGATACCCAGCGGGTTGGCCTCACCGTTGGCGCGGCGCTCGTCGACTACGCTCAGGTCGGAGTCGCCGTTGCAGTACTCCAGCCACTCCATCATCTCTTGTGGGGTGCCGGTGCCGACGTTGCCGCAGATGTAGGGGATGGCGTCCACCTTGCGGCAGAAGTCGATGAACTCGTGGGTGCCGAAGCGGTTCGATTCGGTCCCGCCCCAGAAGATGTTGCGCGTGCGCGGCCGGGTCGCCGGGTCGCCGATGCCGTCGCGCCAATGGTAGTGGTCGGCGAAGCAGCCGCCGGGCCAGCGAAAGACCGCCGGGCCGACCGCCTTCAGCGCATCCACCGTGAATTGCCGCAGGCCGTCAGTGTTCGGGATCTCCGAATCCGGTCCCACCCAGATGCCGTCATAGACACATTCGCCCAGGTGTTCGATGAAGTGGCTGTAGTGCTCCGGGTTGATGCGGCCGATCCGGCCGAGCGGGTTGGCGGTGATGGCGGCGGTGCTCATGTGGTCCTCCCGGTGATGCCCGAGTTCGGGGGGCAATTATGGCGACCGGCGGCAGAGTTGCGAAACCCGCCGCGCCGGCGGCCACGCCCCTACCGGGTTGACGGTGGCGGCGGTGCAGATAGAATTCCCGGGGCAAGCGACGGGGCACGCCAACAGAAGCGAGGCCAGGGTATGACCACGGAAGCGGCTTCCACCAACCCGCAGCCAGTGCTCCAAGTTAGAGGCCTGGTGAAGCGGTTCGGAACCGTCACCGCCCTGGCCGGGCTCGATCTCGAGGTGTTCCCCGGCGAGGTCTACGGCTTACTCGGCCCCAACGGCGCCGGCAAATCCACGCTGATCGGGGCGGTGTTGGGCCTGGTGCGGCCGAACTCGGGCTCGATCGAGGTGTTCGGCATGGACGCGCGGCATCACCGCTCGGAGGTCTTGCGGCGGACCGGGGCAATCATCGAAAGCCCCGCCTTCTACCCCTACCTCGGCGGCCGCGACAACCTGCGGGTCGTCGCCCGCACCATCGGCGATGTCCCCGCCGGCCGCATCGATGAGATGCTCGAACTGGTCGGCCTGGAAGGTCGCGGCAAAGACAAAGCCAAGACCTACTCCACCGGCATGAAGCAGCGCCTCGGGCTGGCCAGCGTGCTGCTCGCCGACCCGGAGTTGGTGATCCTGGACGAACCGACCAGCGGACTGGACCCGGCCGGCGCGCGCGAGTTCCGCAACCTCATCCGCTCAGTGGCGAAGGACCAGGGCAACACCGTCTTCGTGTCCAGTCACCTGCTCACCGAAGTCGAGCAGATGTGCGACCGCGTCGGGATCGTGAAGCTCGGCGAGACGGTCGCCGAAGGGCGACTGGAAGACCTGCTCCGTCGCGGCAGTACGATCTCGTTCCGGGTCGATGACAAGGCCCGCGCCCTGGCGCTGATGAACGAAAAGGGACTCAGCGCCGGCGAAGACGCCGGCGACGGATTGGTCTGGGCCGAGATCGGACCGGGCGAGGCCGACGCGCTCAACACCGCCCTGGTGAACGCCGGGGTCGAGGTTTCGCTAATCGCCGAGCGCGGCTCCGACCTGGAGTCATTCTTCCTGGAGGTGACCGGCGACGGGGAGCCGGAGGTGAGCGATGCTTAGCCTGATCTCGGCCGAGATGTTCAAGATCCGCAAGCGCCGCGCCACCTGGATCATGTTCGGGATCTTGCTGGTCTTCATCGCGTTCATGATGCTGGGCCTCCGGCTGATCGTGGCCGGCGAAGAGGGCCGGGATTCGGTCGAATCTATGGCCTTGAACGAGTCGATTCGTTTCCCGATGGGCTTCGGCATCCTGCTGTTGTTTGTATCGCAGATGGGCCGC
>CAYYTN010000009.1:566-6952 GCA_964474495.1 uncultured Chloroflexota bacterium | reverse complement strand
GGATCCTGATCGTCTTCGCGGCGCTGGTCGTCGGTTCGGAATACGGCTGGGGGACCGTGCGCCAGGTGATGGCGCGCGGCGCCTCGCGCAACCGCTACCTGGTCGCGAAGCTGGCCGCCATCGCGCTGTCGGCCCTGGTGGCGATGCTTTTGACCATGGTGGCTGGTGTGGGCTTCATGATTCTCGGCGACATCCTGATGGACACCTCGAACGCGAGTATCCCGGACGGATTCTTCGGCGACCTGGCGATCGACACAGTGCGTACGCTGGGAGTGTTGCTGGCCTTCGCCATGGTCGCCTTCTGCATCGCGGTGTTGACCCGATCCGCGGCTGGCGGACTCGGCCTCGGGCTCGGCTACTTGTTCGTCGAATCGATCCTGGCGCCGCTGTTCGGTTTCTTCGGCGGCTTCTGGGAAGACCTGGCCGGCTTCCTCATCTCCAGCCTGTCGGAGTCGATGATGACCGGGAACAGCCTGGGGGTGGGCGAGTTCTTCGGTGACGGGGCCAGCGATGCCGGGGGCGGGTTGGGCGGCGGCATGGACCCGCTGGCGGCCGGCGCGTACTTGCTGCTCTACGCGGCGGTCCTGCTGACGATTTCCGTCTGGGTCTTTAATCGGCGGGACATCACCGGCGGCGATTAGCGGCGATGAGCGGTGCGCGAGGTAGCCGGTGACCGCTGAAACCGACCGCACCGCGCGGGCCTTCCGGGAGATGGCCCGCCGCGAGATGGCCAGGCTGTCGCCGCTCTACGTGCGCCTGACCCTGGCCGCGGCGGATCGACCGGAAATCCTGGACATCATGCAGGTGGTCCCCGATCGCCTGCGATTCTCCCATCTCCTGCTGGCCGCGGTGCAGTTCCTGCTGGGCCGCGACGGCGATGCCGGCTCCGGGTTGATCGACTTCTACCCCAACCTGGTCGCCGGACCCACCACCACAGGCGACCCCGGCCCGGTGTTCCTGGCCTTCTGTCACGAGCGCGAAGCCGACCTCCGCCAACTCATCGGCAACCGCCGCGTGCAGACCAACGAAGTCCGACGCTCAACCTCAATCGCGCTCGCCCTGGCCCAAACGGGTCTGCCGGGACCGCTCTCGCTTGTGGAACTCGGTTGCAGCGCCGGGCTGAATCTCCACGCGGACCGCTATCGCTACCGCTTTGGCGACGCTCCCGAGATCGGGCCGGCCGGCTCGCCGGTGCTGCTGGATATCGAATGCCGCGGCGACCGACAGCCGCCGGTCCCGTCGACGCTCCCGCGGATTGAGCAACGTATCGGCATCGACCGCGCGCCGATCGATATGAACTCGGAGGACGATTTCGCCTGGCTGGTCGCCTGCGTCTGGCCAGAGCACCACGAACGCCGGCAGCGACTAACGGCCGCCCGCGAGCACGTGCGGCACGCCGAGCGCGACCTGCGCACCGGCGGCATCGAGGACACCGGACAGGCGCTGGAGGAACTGGCGACAACCGGCCCGCCCGTGCTTCTCACCACCCACACGGTCGTCTATTTCTCCCTGGACGAGCGCCGCCAGCTGATGGAGACGGTGGACCGGGCCGGCCGCCGGCACGACCTCGACTGGGTGATCCTGGAGGGTCCGCGGCTCGTTGACGACCTCACCGGGCTGGCCGGGCATCCGGGCTTCGCTCCGGACCCCAGACCCGGATCCGGCTACCTGGCCCTGGTCAGCTACCGCGAAGGCCGCCGAACCGAGCGCCTGCTGGCCAGGTGCAGCAGCCACGCCGAGTGGATCGAGTGGCTGTCAGGCTAGATCCGGCTCTCCCCTGACGGGGTTCGTGAGCGCCTGTTAGGATTTACGCGGCATCGCGAAAGCTTCGGGGAAGGCAGGGTCTATGGGACTCACACAGCGCAGCCGACGTTCGTGGGTGTCAATTGTGGCTGTTCTTACGGCGGTCCTCCTGCTGTCGACCGCGCTGGCGAAGGCCGAGGTCCAGAGTGATTTCCCGGTGGCAGGGGGGCAATTCTTCACGCAGACCGGCGGCGGAGGTGGGATGGGATACGCCGTCACCGATAGCGACGAAATGGCATTCTGGAGCGAATTCCAACGGCTGGGTGGAGTGAATGCGTTGGGGTACCCGGTGTCACGGCGGTTCAGCTACAAGGGTTTCGTCAACCAGGCATTTCAGAAGGCGATCCTCCAGTGGAATGGCTCGTCAGAATCAGTCAACTTCCTGAACATATTCGACGAGCTTTCGGCGGCCGGCGCCGACACGCAACTTGCGGGATTGCAGGTGCCCGCAAACGCCGACTGGTCGGCGGACGCCGACTTCGCCTGGGGTGATGTCGTGCAGCGGCATCTGGATCTACTGGATCAAAACGGAGCGATCAAGACTCTCTTTCTGGCCAATTCTGAGTAGTTGAATCACTACGGACTGCCGATGGGGTACGAGGACTACGGCGTGGTTAGGGTTCTGCGGGCGCAACGGGCCACATTCCAACAATGGATGGAGGAAGTGCCCTGGGCCGCCGCGGGACAGGTGGTGGTCGCGAACGGCGGTGACATCGCGAAGCAACTGGGGCTTTTCAACGCTACCGCCGGGAGTCCGCATCTCTCATCCGAAACGCCCACAGTGGTGCCGGAGGGCCCGACCGCTACACCCGGTGGGGGAGGCTCCGCAGCAACCGCCACGGCTACCCCGACACCGGCGCCGACGGCCGTCCCCACAACCACCAAGCCAGTTGCCTATATAGACGAGCCGGTCAACGCCGTCTCGTTCGAGTCGGTCGCCACGTTCAGTTTCAGCGGCCACGGCGAAAGCCCCGATGGTTCCGCCATCACCGGTTACCGATGGGGCTACGGCAACGCGCCAAACTGGAACCACCTCAGTTCAGATGCGTCGGGCTCGGCGTCGAATCTGCTGCAGGGAACCTGGACACTGATGTTCCAGGTTATGAATGACCAGGGAGTTTGGTCGGACGAGGTCCACCGCACCATCACCGTCCTCCCCAGTTGGCACGAGGTAAAGCGCTTCACGGGGTCGTCGGATCGCAACACCGAAACCTTCGCGATTACGAGTTCCCAGTGGAGAATCAGGTGGAACCACACGGCGACGCATGCGATCGACCTCTTTATTCTGACCCTGTGGGAATACCCGAGCGACTACCAGGGCATCGTCGCCTGGGAATCCGATGGCTCCGCATCAGAAACATCGTACTTCTACTCCCGCGGAACCTACTGGCTGGACATCTCGGTAGTGAACTCGACCTATGACATCACGGTGGAGGAGTTGCGGTAGGACAGGTCCTACCAACCAATACGGAAACCCCGGAGCCTAGAGGCCCAGCTTCGCCTGCCGGGGGGCGTCGGGATCGGGCAGCGGGACCCCGAACCGCTCGTTGATGTGCCGCGCCGAATCGACCGCGTTGGCCGCCGCGCCGTTGTTGTGCCAGATCACGTGCGCCTTCTCCGCCTCGGCCGCGATCGCCTCCACCAGGTCGCCCAGCTCGCTCCAGTCCTCCTCCGTGTAGAAGTAGTCCTCGCGGGCGCGATGGCGGAGGCGATTCTCCTTGCCGGCAAGCCGCCCCAGCTGATCGCGGCCCATGAATCGGAAATAGGCGTTGGCCGGATTCGTCACCACCGGCACCGTCGGCACCAGCCCCGTCGCTCCCGCCCGCGGCTCGTCGACGATGACGTTGATAAAGCCCAGGTCCCGCCACCGATCCAGCGTCGCTTCCCGCCGCTCGTCGTCGAACCAGCCGGGATGCCGCACCTCGATCGCCACCGGGTCGTCTTCAAGTTCCCGCCGCGCCACTTCGAACAGCTCATCGGCGCGCCGGCCCGGCTGGAACCACGGTGGAAACTGCAAGAGCCAGGCGCCGAACTTGCCCGCCGCCCGCAGCGGATTCACCGAGTAGCGCTGCCGCCGCAGCAACTCCTCCGCCGGCCGTCCGTTCGGGTCCTGGCCCTGCCCGGTGACCGCCTTGTAGACCTTGACGTTCATCACGAACTCGGCCGGCGTGTCATCGGTCCACTTCTCGAAATTGCGCACCGGCTGCAAGGAGTGGAACGTCGAATTGACCTCCACCAGCGGCAGGTGCCGCGCGTAGACCCCCAACTGATCGCGGCTCGCCAGCCCCGGCGGGTACAGCCCGGCCTGGTCGGCCCAGGCCGCCGTTCCCGAGAGGACGTTCACGCGACCGCCCATCGATTCCAGTTCCGGAAGCTAGCCGCCCTCCGGCTCGATGCCGAACGCCTCCTGGATGGCCCGGTAGCCGGCCATATCGCGAGGCTTGACGTCGGCGTTGTGGTAGACGATCTGGCCGTCCGAACCGATCCCAAACGTCTGCCGGGTCGAGGCGCGCCGCAGCGCATTGAGCGTCCCGTAGGCGTCCGAGACCGATTTGTCCTCATCGGCCACGAGCGGGAATTCAAGATCCAGGCTCTCGGCGAACCGCGTCTGGGTATCGAGGTTGTCCGTGCTGATACCGACCACCTGGACTTCGGCACTCTCAAACTGAGAGTAAAGCTCCTCAAAAGTCTGGAGCTCGAAGGTTCAGCCACCGGTAAAGGCCTTGGGGTAGAACGCCAGCACCACCGGCCCGGCGGCCAGCAGATCGGCGAGTGCCAGCGGATTCGGCCCGGTGGCCGGGGCGGTGAAATCGGGGGCGGGATCGCCGACGGTGAGGTCTGCCATTTGGTGAATATTCCCCTGGTTGCGGTCGCCATTTCCGTACCGATCCTAGCCAAATCCCGCGCGCCCTTCCGAACCGATCCCGGGTTTGCCTGCGACGGCTGGTCCAATATGCTCTGTGCTCCGCACCCCGAAAGGACCTCCGTTGCGCTACGTGACCGTCCCCGGCGTTCCCCGCCCGGTTTCGCGATTGACGCTGGGTTCGATGGTGTTCCCGAGCCTGGAGCAGAGCGCGGTCAACGCCCTGCTGGACGCCTGGGTCGAGGGCGGCGGGACGATGATCGACACCGCCCGCATCTACGGCGGCGGCGAATCCGATCGCAAATTGGGCGAATGGCTCCGGGCGGGCAACCGCGACCGCCTGATGGTCCTGGGCAAGGGCTGCCACCCCGACGCCGACGGCAGCCGCATGACCGCCGCCGACCTGCAATCCGATATCACCGAGAGCCTCGAAGCCCTGCAGACCGATCACATCGAGCTGTACATGCTGCACCGCGACGATCCCGAAGTGCCGGCTGGCGAGATCGTCGACTGGCTCCACGAGCAGCGCCAGGCTGGCGCCATCGGCGCCTTTGGCGGCTCCAACTGGTCCGTCGCGCGGGTACGCGAAGCCAACGCCCACGCCGAAGAACGCGGGATCGCCGGCTTCGCCGCCACCAGCAACTACTTCGGCCTCGCCAGCGCCAACGAAGACTTCTGGCCGGCGGTGGTGCTGATCGGCGACGAAGAATGCGACTGGTACGCCGAGACCGGCACGGTCAACTTCGCCTGGTCGTCGCTGGGCCGCGGCTACTTCGCCGGCAAGGCCGACGGGCCCGACGCCGATCCCAATGTCGCCCGCGTCTACGCCAACGAAGTCAACGCCGCCCGCAAGGCCCGCGCCGAAGAACTCGGCGCAAAGCGGGGTCTGAGCGGCATCCAGATCGCCGGCGCCTACGCCGTCAACCAGCCCTTCCCGGCCATCGCCCTGGTCGGCGCCGAGAGCGCCGCCGAGGCCCGCGCCGCGGCCGCCGCCGGCGACATCGAATTGAGCGCCGCCGACATTCGCTGGCTCGAGACCGGCCAGTGATGCGCGGCGCAATCGGAACCCACCGGCGATGAGATACATCGAAGTCCCCGGAGCAAAGCGCGCCCTCTCGCAGATGGTGCTCGGGGCCGAGTACTTCTACTACTCCGACGACGTCTTCCGCCACGCCCTCCTCGACCAGTGGCTCGACCACGGCGGGAACGCCATCGACACCGCCGCCATCTACGCGACTCGCGACGGCGAACCGCAGAGCGAGCGCGCCATCGGCCGCTGGCTGGCCAGCCGCGGCAATCGCGACGAAGTCGTCATCGTCACCAAGTGCTGCCATCCCTGGCCGGACGTGCCCCGGCGGGTCTCGGCCAAGATGATGCAGGCCGATGTCGAGGGCAGCCTGGCCGCCCTGCAGACCGACTACCTGGACATCCTCCTGCTGCACCGCGACGACCCGGCCGTGCCCGCCGGCGAGGTCATCGACTGGCTCAACGAACACAAAGACGCCGGCCGCGTCCACGCCTTCGGCGCCTCCAACTGGAGCCTGGCCCGCTACCGGGAGGCCAACGAGTGGGCCGCCGCCAACGGCAAGACCGGCTTCTCCCTGGTCAGCAACTACGCCGCCCTCGCCGAGATGATCAAACCCCTCTGGCCCGGCTCGCTGCACATCGATTCCGAATACGCCGCCTGTCTCAAGTCCAGCGGCGTCCCCAACCTCTCCAG
>CAYYTN010000009.1:0-555 GCA_964474495.1 uncultured Chloroflexota bacterium | reverse complement strand
CGGGGCTCTCGCACGGCTTCTTCAGCGGACGTTTCAACCCTGAAAGACAGGACCAGCAGGACATGGTTGGGGCCTTCTACACCGATGCCAACTGGGCGCGGCTGGCCCGCGCGCAGGAGTTCGGCGCGGAGCGCGGACTCTCCGCCAGCCAGGTCGCCCTGGCCTGGGCGCTCAACCGCGACTACACCGCGCTGGCGGCCTTCTGGGTCGGCAACTTCGCCGAGTTCCGCGAGGCCCTGGCGATGTCCGCCGTCGAACTCAGCCCCGAAGAGATGGACTGGCTCGCCAGCGGCGCTTAGGCAGCCACAGGCTGTCACGGACAGCTTTCTCTTCTGAGGGCTAACCCACAGCGTCTTTCAACATTGCGATGCCGGCCGAAAGCCCCCCAGGCACTCGCTGATGGCTTTCTTTCTGAAACGACTGCCGTGATTTGTAGGTCCGCACCGGTCCTGATGGCAAACGAAAACCCACTGCGTGGGGCCATTTGGAAAAAAGTCCAAGACCGTTTCCGACCCCTTCCGGGAACTTCCCAACCGGTCCGAAATCAGCCCCTTG
>CAYYTN010000008.1:23619-24700 GCA_964474495.1 uncultured Chloroflexota bacterium | reverse complement strand
ACGGCCACGGACGCCTTGGCGAGGATTCCCACGAACCGCCAGGCCCCGGCGGCGGACGGTCCAGGTGGCGGCGACCTTCATCCCCGGAGGGTAGACCCCGGCGAGGAAGATGCCGGTCAGCAGTCGCAGCGGTATCGCCAGGGCCAGCCCGGTCGCACCGAGCGCGAAGGCGGCGTTGGCGGCCGCCCCGAGCACGGCGCTGATGGCGAACAGTCGGCGCGAGTTCATGATGTCAGGCAAGTTGAGCAGACCGCTGGCCAGGGTGCCGGCGACGAAGCCGATCTGCACCGACATCGTCAGCCAGGCCCCGGCGGACGCGCTGAGATTCCACTCGGTCCGCAGCGCCGGCACCACCGCCGAGGCGCTGAACCACAGCGTCATCGCCAGCAGTTCGGCGACCGCCAGCAGGCCCAGGTTGCGCCACTGCACGGCGGTGTCTTCAATGTTGTGAGCGTCGTTCATGAGCTATCGCGTTTTGCCAGTTTGCGACGGGGCCATGGTCCGGCGCCCCAATCCAGCGTCGCAAATCGTTTCGTGATCCCGAAATCGGCGCGGGCTAGGGCTCCCAGAGTTCTAGTGAGTACCAGGTGGTCCAGTCCGGGGGGCCGTGCACCTCGATGGCGTAGCTGCCGGCGGCCGGCAAGGTCACGGTGAGATCGCCGGCGGGCGACTCGGCCAGCAGCGTGCCGTCGGGATCGATGAGTCGCAGGACCAATTCGTCATCGCTGAGGTAGATGCCCAGCCGCTCGCCGGCCCGCCCGGAATAGGTCCAGCGCTCGATCGTGCGCGGTCCGACGGACCCGGATTCGGCGGTCCCGCGGGTCACCGCGCCGCGCTCGCGGTAGCCGACGTCATCCAGGCAGAAACGCCAGAGGCGGACGTTGTCGGCGTTGTTGAGCATGTCCTCCCAGTAGGTGTTGCCGTCGAGGTCGGTGAAGAAGGCGCGGTCGCCGTAGAGGGCCATCCATTCGATGAAGAGCACCTCGATGGCGTAGGCGCCGCCCTCGGCCACGTTGAGATCGAACGAGCCGTCGGGGCAGTTGTGGCGGCGGTGCTGGGGATGGACGTGGCGGGCCTCGTG
>CAYYTN010000008.1:0-23566 GCA_964474495.1 uncultured Chloroflexota bacterium | reverse complement strand
TCCATGCCGCGCAGGCCGGCGTCGGCACCGATCCAGAGGTTGGTCGGAAGCGGCAGGATCAGGGGGTTGATCCACATGTAGCGGGCCGGGTTGCAGCAGTAGCCGGCGCCGCCGAAGTCGGACTTGAAGATGATCCCGTCGATGGACGCGATGAACCAGTCGTAGAGCGACAGGTCGGTCCAGGGGAGCGCCCGGGAGAAGCTGATGCGCCGCAGCAAGAGCACCGCCTGGTAGGTGCGCTCCTGGATGAAGGTGAGGTCGGCGGAGCCGGCGGCGGCGGTGCAGATCAGCGGCCCGGCCAGCGATGTGGCGTCGAAGCGCAGGTCGAGGGCGGCGTCGACGAGAGCGATGTCGGCGGCGGTGGGGCAGGTGGCGAGGACCTGGTCGACGGACTGCTGCCGGGTCGGCGATTTGGCGGATTCCGGGATCAGCACCCCGGGCAGGCGCTTGATCTCGTCGGGGATGTTCTGCCGCACGACCCGGCCGATTTCGACTCCCGGGGCCTCGATTCGCCAGATGGCGAAGGCGGCCCGCTGCGCGCGCAGCACCTCCACCGCGCCGTCGCCGAAGACCTCGTAGGCGATCGGCAGGCCGAAGAGGTTCATCCAGTCGGGCTCGCCGAGGAACTCGGCCTTGATGGTCGGGTTGGCGTCGAGCAGCGCCAGGTGGGCGGCCTGGCGCTCGGCGAAGGTTGCGTCGGCCGGCAGCGGCAGGCCCGCGTGGGCCGGCAGAAGGGGCAATTCGACGGCCGGATGGCGATCGGCCAGCAGGTCCAGGGTGTTCAGGTAGTTGAACGAGTTCGTCGCCGGCTGCCATTGCAGGATGACCTTCTGGAACGCCTGCACCCACAGGCCTTCGAGCTGGAAGCGCCCGCTGATGGGGTAGCCGACCGCCTGCACGTTGAGCCCGCGATAGAAATCCCAGAAGGGGATGCCGGCCTCGTTGGTGACCGCGAAGCCGTCGAAGGGGTCGGCGGTGTCGGCGCCGGTGTTGGTGTAGAGGCAGCCGTCATCCAGCGCGGTGAAGGGGCAAGGGTCGGCGGCGGCGACCGGGGTGGCCGCCAGCAGACCGGCCAGGAGCAGGAGCAGCAGGATCGTTTTACTCATCAGGCCGGTTCCGTCCGACGAAGTGCCACAACGGCGATGCCGGTTAGCAGCAGGGCGCCCAGCCCGAGCAGGCTGATCGCGATCCCGGCCCGATAGCCCGGCGGCGAGTAGCTGAACTCCACCCGGCTCGCTCCGGCCGGCACCGGCACGGCCAGCATCAGCCGGTTGGCGGTGAGCAGATCCACCGGCCGCCCGTCCACGGTGGCCGCCCAGCCGGGCAGGGCGCTCTGGTTGAGCACCAGCACCCCAGGGCCGCCGGCGTCCACCGCGAAACTCCAGTCGCCCGGCGACGCGCGCAGGACCCGCACCACCGCCGCCAGCGCCGGGGCGGGCGGGATTCCCGGGTCGCCGTCCAGCAGCACGATGCGCGGATCGGCGGCCAGGCGGTCCAGGGCGGCGGCGGTCGATTCGGTCGGGTCGTCGGCCCGCCAGTTGGCGGTCACGTAGTAGTCACCGCGCACGAAGGGCAGCCCGTAGACAAAGACCAGCGGGCCTTCCCAATCGAACGGGATCGCCGCCCGGTGCGAGAACGTGGCGACGCCGAGCGAATCAATCAGGTCGGTCCCGGCGACGAGCGTTGACACGCCGAACGCGCCGAGCACCGGCAGCCGCTGGAGCAGCAGTTGCGCCTTGGCTTCCTCGGAGAGCGAATCGTCGCTGGCGAAACCGGCGGCGGTGGTCCGTTCGCTGCCCAGATAGGCCAGCGCCTCGGCCTGCGCCCGGCTCATGAGGTTCTCGTAGCCGTCCAGGGAACGCAGTCCGTAGCGCCCGGCGAGATTCGGGGTCAGGAGTTCACGGGCGAAGCGGTACTCGAGGCGGCGGCGTTCGAGCGGCGATAGTTCGCGACCGGAGCCGAGGCCCAGCTCGGATTTGTCGGCCAGGGAGCGGTAGGAGAAGACGCGCCCGTCGCGGAGTTCGCCAACGGCGGAGACCGTGACCGGCGTGGATTCGGAGATCTCGGCACCGAGGGTTGGGATGCCGTGGCCCGGTGATAGGGGGCCGCGGCGGGCGGCGCGGCGAGGCGGCCGCCGGCCAGTCGCCGGAGCACCAGTGCCCCGGCCCCGGCGGTCAGCACCGCGAGTACGGGAATCCAGCCGGCGAGGGTGAAGGCGGTTTCCAGGCGCGCCCGGGTGAGCGCGAAGGCACCCAACCAGCCGGATTCGTTGACGAAGGCCTCGCGCCCGCCGACGAAGACCCGGTCGATTCCGCGGTTGGCGAAGTCGGCGATCCCGCCGCCGCTCTTCAGGAGGACCGTTCCAATCACCAGCACGGCCAATAGGCCGACGGCGCGGCGGGCGAACCACCGATGGGCGTCCGTAGCGCGGGTCAGTTCGTCGAGGCCGAACCCGGCAAGCAGCGCCAGCGCCAAGACCCCGGGCAGTAGGTAGCGGCCGGGCTCGCGGAACAAGTCAAAAACCGGCAACTTTCGCAGGAGCGGGTAGATCGGGGTGGCATCGCCGAACGCCAGCAGCCAGCTGACCACCGGCAGCACCAGCAGGAACGCCACCCGACGCTCGCGCCAACGCCAGATGGCGGCGCCGCTGGCCAGGACAACGGCCAGCAGGCCGGCGTAGGCCAGGGGCTCGGCGCGCAGCGCCCCGCCGGCGACCCGCGGCAGGTCGAACGCCGGGTAGGTAAGGCCGAGCAGGAGACTCAACGGACCCAGTCCGCCCCCGGACGCGGAGACGGGATCGAGTCCGCCGGCCCGGGTCGAGGCTTCGGTCAGCGCCAGGGTCGGCAGCAGCCGCACCGCGCCGAGCAACAGCCCCAACGCGCCTGCGCCCAGCAGCAACGCCAGCAGGCGTCCGGCCGCCCGGCGACCTTCGTCGCGATAGGTCCAGACGAGGCGGAACGCCGCGAAGAGCGTCGCCGCGAAGGCGACGATCAGGGCGACGTGGGGATGCCCGGCCAGGATGGCGGCGGCGGCCGCCACGGCCAGAACCGGCAGGTAGCGATAGCGCCGTTGCGCCAGCCGCTCGATGGCCAGCAACGTCACCGGCAGGACCCACGTCACGTCGGCGAAATTGACGAAGACCGAGGTGGCGAAGACGAAGGGTGCGAAGCCGTAGAGGTACCCGCCGACGAAGGCGGAGAGCCGGCTCAGCCCCCGGGCGCGCCCGAGCCAGTAGGCGCCCAGCGCCGCCAGCAACAGCCCGGCGGCGGTCTCGGCGTGATAAGCCAACGGCATCGGCAGGACCCGCAGGAAGAGCCACGAGACCGGGTAGAACCAGCCGAATTCCGAGAACGCTACCGGGAACCCGCCCAGGTAGGTGTCGGTCCAGATGGGCAACTGGTTATTGGTGAGCCCCTCTTGCAGGATCTCGAAGCGGACGCGGTTCTCGACGAGAAAATCGAAATCCAGCCAGGTGCGGCCCGCGAACAGGAGGTCGCGGTAGAGGATCAGAAGTGGGAGCAGGTAGCCGGCCAGAATCCGCACTCCCGGGCGGAGCCGCATGAATCGTCGCGCGGCCGGTATCGCCCACGCCGCGGCCGTTCGCGCCCCCGATCTCGCCGGCTGCTCATTCATGGGGCAATCCTACCCAGCCGGAGCGCAGGTGACTCCCGCCGGTGGGGGCGTTGCGTGATATCAGCGACAGACAGGCCCGCTCAATTCGCGTATCTTGCGACTGAGCATTCGGCCTTGCCGGCCGGCTCAAGGAGCGGTGCAAGTGATGTCGGGGCGACGGCGAACCAGAAGAGCGGCGCTGACCGGGGGCGGGCTGTTGCTGGCGGGGTTGGCGGCGGCCTGCGGGTCGGCGGCGGCCCCGTCGACGGTGGCGCCCTCGCCGACTGCGGTCACCGTAGTCATTGAAGCAAAGGACACGGTGGCCCCGGCGAGGGTCGCGGCCACTCCGGGCACGGTGGCCCGGGTCGGCCCGACGGCGACGCGGGTGCCGATCGCGCCGACGGCGACGCCGACGGCGGTCCCGCCGGTGGAGCCGACTCCCGAGCCGGCCGCCCCGACTCCCGAGTCCACCGTCACCCCGAGCGTCACTCCCACGCCGACGCCGGCCCCAACCGCCACCCCCCGACCGCAAAGCCCGACCGCCGCCGACACCTTCGACCCGTCCGGACTTACCATCGAGGCGGATTCCAGCGGGCTGGCCACCAACCCCGGTATCGGATTCATCTCGCTCGACGACCCGGTCATGATCCCGGGCGGCGACGCCACCTGGCTGCGGGACGACGAGATCGTCATGGGTCTCGTGGCTCACAACGGCGAAACCCGCGCGTTCCCGGTGCGCCAAATGGCCTACCACCACATCGCCAACCTCTCCGTCGCCGGGGTCCCCTATCTCGTCACCTACTGAGTAGTCTGCTCCTCCGGGGTTGAGTTCAACCCCTCCTGGAAAGGGATCGCGTACACCTTCGACGTCGCCGGCCTCTACAACGGGCTTTTCGTCATGGCCGACCGCCAGACCGGCTCCATCTGGACCCACTACGGCGGCTCCGTGCTGCAGGGTCCGCTGGCCGGGCAGGGCGTCCAGCTTGAGATTCTGCCGACGTATCACACCACCTGGGGGGAGTGGCGCGATGCCCACCCGGACACGCTCGTGCTGGACTGGTACCCGGAGTTTGCGAACCGCTACCGACCGGTCGGATTTGAAGTCGGGGGCGCCGGCCTCGGCCCGGACTTCCGGCTGACCATCCTGAACTGGGACGATCGCCTGCCTGAGAACGAGCTGGTCCTGGGCGTCAACCACTACGGCGAGCAGCGGGCCTATGTCCTGGCCGACATGGACTCCGGGCCGCAGGTCATCGGCGATCAGCTTTCGGGCGACCCGATCGCGATCTTCGCCAACCCCGACGATACCTACGCGCTCGCGTTCGTGGCGGCCCTGGACGGTGTGATCCTGGAGTTCAGCGTCGAGGCCGGCGTCATCCGCGACCAGCACGGTGTCGAGTGGGATCTGAGCGGCCACTCGCTGGGCGGGGACTACGTGGGCCGGCAACTGCCGTTCGCCACGTCGTTCGTCTCGGAATGGTACGGCTGGTCGGCGTACTTCCCGGAGACTTCGATCTACGGGCGCTAGACGGCGTCGATCCCGGCCAGGAATTCGGAGATGAGCCGGGCGAGGTCGTCGGGACGTTCTTCCTGGATCACGTGGCCGCAAGGGTCGAGGATCTCGAAGCGCACGTCGGCCAGCCCGCCCAGCAGCCGTCGCGTCCCGGCCAGGTCGCCGGCGCGGTCCCCGGACGCCCAGACCACCAACGTCGGGATCTTGTTCATCTGCACGATGCCGTTCAGTCCGGTGGGCGAAAGGTGCCGGCCGACTGCGGCGATGGACTCCCAGATCCCCGGGGTGCCGTAGGGCAGGTATTGCTCGTCGACGATCTCCGGCGTAATCCCGGAGGGGTCGCTGCGGCCGGTGTGGTTGGCCAGGACGATCGTCGGCCGGAATCCCAGCAGCAACTGGAGCATCGGGCGGGCGAAGGGCAGCCGTAGCAGCCGCAGCCCGAAGGCGGTGTGCCGGCGGGGGGCCACGAAGGGGGCGACCATGATGCCGGCGGAGAAGCGGCGCGGGGTCCGGAACTGGGCGTAGAGCGCGGGGCCGGCGCTGGCCGAGTTGCACATTAGGATGCAACTCTTGAGGCCCAGGGCATCCATGATTTGTTCGATCTGGCGCGCCTGGCCGATACGCGAATGGTCGATGCCGGCGGGCTTGTCGGAAAGCCCGTAGCCGAGGAAGTCGCAGCGGTGCAGGCGGTAGCGGTCCTGCAGGCGTTCGGCGACGGCCCGCCAGGTGCGCGAGGTGCCGGCGAAGCCGGGCAGCGCCAGAATGTCGGGGCCGGTCCCGAGGGTATCGACGTGGACGCGTCCGTCGGCGATTTCGACGAGCCGGCCGGAGCCGAGGTGGGCTTCGGGATCGACCGGCAACGGGCGGATGCCCCAGCGATAAAGCGGGTTCGGGCTGCGGGCGCGTAGCGCGGCGAGGGACTCTTCGTTCACGGGTGGGGGCGTGCCTTTACTCGGGTGATTATCGCGGGGAACAACCCCTCGCTGTGATAGTATCCCAGCCGCCCGACAACCTGATTACCACCTTTCTGCCCCCGACGCGACCGCGCCCCGTGCCGGCGCCATCGGCGGCAAACCCGGAGGAAGGACATCCCTCTTGCGCGAATACGAACTCGTTACCATCTTCCCGCCCGGCGAAGAACCCGAACTGCCCGCCGAGGTCGTGGAGCGCATCTCCACGCTGGTCGGGAATCACGACGGCGAAGTCCGCGGCGTCTACCACTGGGGCAAGCGCCGCTTCGCCTACCCGATCAACAAGCTGGACGAGGGTTTCTACGTCCTGTTCAAGCTCAACCTGCCGCCCGAGCAGGTGCGCATCCTGGACGAGTCGCTGAGCATCGAGCAGAACCTGCTACGGCATCTGTTGGTGAAGGACGCCGGCGGCTACGGCCCGGTGCTGAAGCCGGTTGCCGAGGAGGCCACCGAGGAGGTCAGTGATGACGGATAGCAGCGGATCAGGGCGCGGACGCAGCCGCGGCACCAAGTTGATAACCATCATCGGCAATCTCGGCGCAGATCCCGAAATGCGCTACACCCAGAGCGGCGTGGCCTTCACCAGTTTCAATGTCGCGGTGAACGACTTCCGCCGCGGCAAGGACGGCCAGGACGAAGAAAACACCGACTGGTTTCGAGTCACCTGCTGGCGCGGGTTGGCAGAGGTTGCCAATAACTACCTGCAACGCGGTAGCCAGGTGTTCGTCGAGGGCCGCTTCCGCACGAGCAAGTGGACCGGCAACGACGGCGAAACTCGCACCACGCTTGAGGTGGACGCCAACAACCTGCAACTGCTGGCCCGCTCCCGCGAAGACGGCGGCGGTGGCGGCGGCGGCGGCGGCGGCGCACCTCCCCCATCTCCGACGGGCGGCAGCGGCGACGACCAGGTCGAGCCCGACGACCTGCCCTTCTAGAACCAACAATCAACGGAGCAAATAGCCAATATGTCTGAAGAACGAAGACCCGACTCTCGACCCCCGGCCGGCGGCCCCGGCGGTGACCGTGGTGGACCCGGTGGTGACCGTGGTGGATCCGACTCGCGCGAGCGCTCCGACGGCCGTCCGCCACGGCGCGGCGGCGGCGGTGGATTCCGTGGCCGGCGTCCGTTTCCGGTCAGCCCGTTCCGCGAGAATCGCGTGGACGGCCACCAGATCGACCTGACGATCGACTATAAGAACATCGACCTGTTGAAGCGCTGCCTCAACCAGGCCAGCAAGATCCTGCCGCGTCGCCAGACCACGCTGGACGCCAAGCGCCAGCGCCGGCTCGCCCGCGAGTTGAAGCGCGCCCGCTACCTGGCCCTGCTGCCCTACGTCAACCGGGGCGGGAACTAGGCCCCGCCGCCCGGCAGGGACCCGGGGGACCGGCGATTGAGCAGGTTCCGCAGCAAGGGTAAGGAGCGCCGCGAGCGCAAGGCCGAACTGAAGGCCAGCCGCCGCCTGCAGGTGCCGGAGTTCGACGTCGGCTGGCGCAAAGTCCCCGGCGATCTGCGACGCTGGAACCAGCTGATCGGCGCGCACCGCGCGGCGCTGGGGCGCAAGCTGGCGGTGACCGGCGGCACGATCATCGCGGCGTTCGTCATCGGCCTGCTGATCGCGCCGCTGATCGTGGAGTTCATCATCCTGGGGCGCACCCCGGTGGCCCGGGTCAACGGCGCCGACATATCGCATAGCGAGTTTGCCGCAACCCGCGATTTCACCCGCTACCGGGCCATCTCCGACCTGAACTTGATGGTCGACTATCGCGACGGCCTGCCGGCCGAGGACATCGAGACCCGCGCGCTCATCGACCAGCTAATCCAGGACCGCCGGATCGACCTGCTATCGGTGGATTTCACGACGATTGACGACATGGTCGTGTCGCGCATCCTGCAGGAGCGCGCGGCGGCCGAAGGCTACGTGATCCCGGCGGACGCCCTGGACGCCGAGCGCGAGTCGCAGCTAACGGCGCTGGGCCTGCCGGCGGCGGCCGGCGTCCCGGCGACGGAGTCCGGCGATCCCCGACCGCTGGCGGAACGGGTCGACGAGATGCTGGCCTTCCTGGGGTTCGACCGCGCCGATTTTGAGAACATCGTCGCCGGCGAGGTGCTGGATCGCTACTACACCGGGTTGGCCCGCGACGCGGTGCCCGCCGCGGCGCGGCAGGTGCACCTGCGCTACATCGCCGCGCCGAGCGAGGAGGCGGCGCAGTCGGTGGTGACGCGCCTGGCGGCCGGCGAAGCCTGGGACGATCTGGCCGGCGAACTCTCGACGCCGGCCCGCGACCTGGTCGACGGCGGCGACCTGGGCTTTAGTCCGATCGACCTGCTCGATGCCTTCTACACCAACGCGGTCGCGACGCTGGGGGCCGGGGAGGTCAGCGCGCCGATCGCCGTCGGCGAGGAGTTCCACGTGCTGCTGGCGGTTGCCTGGGAAGAGGATCGGCCGCTGACCGCCGATCAGATCGGGCTGCTGCAGAACACCGCCGCCACGGCGTTCCGGTCGGAATTCATGGAAGGCGCCGAGATCGAGTACCTGCTGGGCGCCGACGGCATCGAATGGGCCGACCGCCACGGTCTGCGCAATGTCGGCGAACTGGACCCGACCCTGGCCGCGGCGCCGTTCTAGACGCCCGCGGCTACAACCACTCGATCTCGTTTTCGCCGATCGTAAGGCTATCGCCGGCCGCGCCGCCGGCCGCCGTCAGCAGCCGGTCTACTCCCATGCGGTGCAGCCGCCGGCGGAACCAGTCGACGGCGTCGGGGATCGCGAAGTCGATCCGCGCGGCCAGCCGCTCCACCTCGGGTCCGGAGAGCACGTAGCCGCCCTCGCCGTCCTTGCGCAGCCGCAGGGTCGATTCCTCCGCGCCGGGCCGCAACACGACGGCCTCCTCGCCGGGATGGATGTCGGGCATGGGCGCGTTGGCCACGCCGGCGAAGACCCGCTGGATCAGCTCGTCGATGCCCTCGCCGGTGACGGTGGAGATGGCCAGGCAGTCCATCCCGCGCGACTCGACCATCTCGGCAAAGGCCGGCCAGTTGGCGCGCGCCTCGGTGACGTCGATCTTGTTGCCGGCCACCACGAACGGCCGTTCCGCCAGCCCGTGCCCGTACAGGCGCAACTCGCCGGCGATCTGGTCGAAGAGATCGATCGGCTCGCCGGACTCGCCGGACAGATCGACGACGTGCACCAGGAATCGGGTGCGTTCGACGTGGCGGAGGAACTGGTCGCCGAGTCCGGTGCCGGCGTGGGCGCCTTCGATCAACCCCGGGAGGTCGGCCATGACGACGCTGCTGTCGCCGAGGGCCACGACCCCGAGCACCGGGCTGAGGGTGGTGAACGGGTAGTCGGCGATCTTGGGGTGCGCGGCGGAGACGCGGGCCACCAGCGATGACTTGCCGGCGTTGGGCGCGCCGACCAGGCCGACATCGGCTACCAGCTTCAATTCCAGGCGCAGCCAGGCGGTCTGGCCCGGCTCGCCCTTCAACGCGATCTGCGGCGTCTGGTGGGTGGAACTCTTGAAATGGGTGTTGCCGAGCCCGCCCTCGCCGCCCTCGGCGACCAGCAGGCGATCGCCGTGGGCCACCAGGTCGCCGAGCAACTCGTCGCTGTCGCCGCGGTAGACGACCGTGCCCTCGGGCACCGCCACGAACAGGTCCTTGCCGCTGCGTCCGTACTTGTTGTTGCGCGAGCCGGGCGAACCGTTAGCGCCGCGAAAGCGCTCGTTGAAGTGGAAGCGGACCAGCGAGGAGTCGTTGCTGGTGGCCTCCAGGATCACGTGGCCGCCGCGGCCGCCGTCGCCGCCGTCGGGGCCGCCGCGGGGGACGAAAGCCTCGTGGCGCAGATGCCGCGAGCCGTCGCCGCCGCGGCCGGCGGCGACGAACACCCGGGCGGTGTCATAAAAGCGCTTCATCGTCCGCCATTCTATGAGGCAATCGTTTGGTGCGGGAGCCCCGCTGCGGGCAAACTGGAGCGGCCCGGGTCGCCCGGGCGTTCCGTGCCCAGCCTCCGGAGGACTTTTTGCGCGTAATCGCCGTCGCCGCCCACCCCCATGAAGCCGAGCTGTATTGCGGCGGGACGCTGGCCCGCTACCTGACCGCCGGCGACAGCATAGCGATCGCCTGCGTGACGGCGGGCAACCTGAGCGACCCGGAGGCCGATCTCGAAATCCTGGAGGAGACCCGGCGCACCGAGGCGGAGAAGGCGGCGGCGCTGCTGAGCGCGCGGTTCCACGGGCTGGGGCAGTCAGACCACTTCGTGACGGCCGACGCGGTGACGGCGATGCAACTGGTGGCCGTCTTCCGGGAGTTCCAGCCGGATGTGGTGCTGACCCACGCGCCGGGCGCGCTCACTCCAGATCACGACGCGGTGGCGCGGGTGGCGATCCGCGCCGGGCATGACGCCGCCGAATCCGGGATCGAGCCCGATCTGCCGGCGCTCGGGAAGGCGCCGGTGTTTTTCGCGATGGACGGCGCACCCGGTTCGGTACCGGAGCCGACGGAGTTCGTGGACATCACCGCGCAGGGGGACATGAAACGCCGGGCGCTGGAATGCTACGCGACCTTGCCGGCGATGCGCGCGACCGGCGCCGACAACCTGGTGGAGACGATGCGCGTCGTGGCCCGCTACCGCGGCCTGCAGGCCGGGGTTGAGTTCGCGGAGGGCTTCCGCCCGATTGCCACCGGCCGCGCGGCCGACGCCCGGCGCTGGCTGCCCTAGCGGACGATCTCTTCCGCCGGGCCGCCGCCTGCGCGCGCTGCCCGGGCATGACCGGCCGCCGGCGGGTGTTGAGCTGGTTGAACGGCGATCCGGCGGCCGACGTGTTGTTCGTCGGCGAGGCCCCGGGGCGGCGGGGGGCCGAACTCCACGGGGTGCCGTTTCACGGCGATGTCGCCGGGCACAATTTTGAGGAACTGCTGGCGGCCGGCGGGTTGGAACGCGGAGCGGTCTTCATCACCAACGCGGTCCTGTGCAACCCCCGATCTTCGGCGGGCAACAACCGGCCGCCAGCGGCCGCCGAGATCGCGGAATGCGGAGCCTGGCTGCGCGAAACCATCACGTTGGTCGACCCTGGGCTGGTGGTGGCGCTGGGCGCGGTGGCCCTGCGGGCGCTGGCGCGGATCGAGGCCCACGATCTGCAACTCAGCGACGCCGGCCGCACCGTCCGCTGGGGAGATCGCCGGCTGGCAGCGCTCTATCACCCGGGCGCGCGGGCGCGCTCGCGCCGGTCGCTGGAGCAACAGATCGCCGACTGGCGGCGAGTCTTCGCCGGTTAGTCGAGCTCGAGCATCCGGTAGGTCACCGCGATGCAGACGTCCTGCACGGCATCGAGTCCGCCGGCCTCGGCGATCGCCATCGCCTCGTCGTTGACGATCCCGAGTTGCAGCCAGAGCGCCCCGGCCCCCACCGCCACCGCATCGCGGGCGACGTCGGGGGTGTATTCGGCCCGCCGGAACACATCGACGATGTCGATCGGCGCGTCGATATCGGCCAGCGTGGCCACCGCCGGGATCCCGTGAAACTCGCTGATGTTCGGGTTCACCGGGATGATGTCGTAGCCGCGGTCGTAGAGGAACTCGCCAATACCGTAGCTGGAGCGGTCTTCGCGATCCGGGAGGCCGACGATCGCGATGGTGCGGGCGTTGCCCAGGATGCGGCGCAGATCGTCGTCGGCGGTCACCGGCACCGGGCGCTCCTTTCGTTCGAAAATGGTCGCGCTCGATGATAGTTGAAGCGGGCCTACAACCGCGGCGCGAAAACTGCCACAATGGGGCGACCCCAAGAACAATCTCCCGCGGCCCCCAACCTCCCGGAGGCAGACCCGATGGACCTCGAAAAGCACATCCGCAACATCCCCGATTTCCCGATCGACGGCATCAACTTCAAGGACATCACGACGCTGCTGAAGGACCCGGCGGCGCTGAAGGAAGCCATCGACCGCCTGACCGACCCGTACCGCGACAATCCGCCGGACCTGATCGTGGCGGTGGAGGCGCGCGGGTTCATCTTCGCCACGGCGATGGCCTACCAGCTGGGCTGCGGCTTCGCGCCGGTGCGCAAACCGGGCAAGCTGCCGGCGCCGACGGCCTCCGAAACTTATGAGCTTGAATATGGCACCGACGAGGTGCAGATCCACCGGGACGCGGTTGGTTCCGGCACGCGGGTGCTGATCGTGGACGACCTGCTGGCCACCGGCGGCACGGCGGCCGCCACGGCCAGGCTGATCGAGCGACTCGGCGGGACGGTGGCGGGCCTGGCGTTCCTGATCGAATTGGATTTCCTGAATGGCCGGGCGGCGCTGGGCGGCTACGACCTGACCGCCCTGATCCACTACGACGGCGAGTAGGCCGCGCGGGAGCGGCTAGCGCCGGCCCAGGATCGTGAAGCTGGACGACACCGCCAGGAAGACCGGCAGGTGGCGCTCGAAGACGCTGTCGAGCGCGGTGATGGTGACGGCGAAGACGCTGGTGGTCCCCGCGAACACCAGTTGCATGGTGTGGAGGCGGCCGTTTTCGCGGCCGTGGAGAAACTCGAACAGCGCCGCGTCACCGGCGGGAAGCTCCTGGATGCCGGTGGCCAGCAACTCGAACTCGGGCAGCGAAGCCTCCAGCAGCGGCACGCCGTTTTCGAGCGTCAATTCCAGGAAGTACCGCGATGTCTCGCGGGGGAAGTCGTCGGGCACGTAGGTGTCCACGGTGATGCTGGCGTAGGCCGTGCCGGTGGGGTCGGTGTCGGGTACGGGGGCCTTGAAGGCGATGGCGAGGCCTTCTTCCTCGGCGGGGTCGACGCCCCAGGCGGTCGGGTAGCTGATGAAGAAGCCGAGCTCGGTGTCGATGTGATCCGACCCCAGCAGTGCGCCGATTTCGGCGGCGGTCAGCATCGGTGTGGGGGTGGGGGGGTATCTCCGGGCGGAGCGTCTTGGTGGCCGGGTCCTCGCAGGCGGTGAGCAGCAACCCGGCCAGCGGCGCCCCCAGCGCGGCCCCCAGGAACCGGCGCCGCGCGACTCTAGGCGCCGGCATTGATGCGCTGAATCCAGTCCTCCGGACGCTCAATTTCGTCCAGCGTCGGCAGCGTTTGGGGCGATTCCCAGGCGCGGTTCAGCAGGTCGATTCCGCCGCGCTCGACGATGAAGTTCACGAACTTCTCGCCGAGGCGGTACTGGGCCAGTTTCATTTCGAGCCCCAGCAACCGGGCGAAGACATTGAAGGCCAGTCCGCGGGATTGCTCGCGTCGGCGCATGCGCCGATCCAGCGCCGCGTAGCCGGGGATCAGCTCGGCCCCGGTATTGCGCATGGCGTGGTTGCTGTAGCCCTCCATCAGCGACATCACCGCCTGGATCGAGCCGACGATCTCGCGCTGGCGCGGCGACAGCAGCATGCCCAGCAATTTGCCCTCGCGCAGTCCGCCGGAGGGCGCGGCCGGGGCCTTTTCGGAGGCGCGCTCGCGGATACTCCGCGGGTTCCCGACCAGCTTCGCGATCTCGGCCAGGTACTCGCGCAGCAGCCCGGCCATGTAGCCGCGCAGCCAGGGGGTCGATTCGAATTCCAGGGCGTGGGTGATCTCGTGCAGCGCGACCCAGCGTCGCATCGAGATCGGGTCCACCCGCGCCTTGCGGGCCACCACCTCGATGTTCGGGTCCACCAGGTAGGTCTTGCCCTCACCGGCCTCCAGTAGCGGGATGTCGTACTGGCCCAGCACCCGGCCGGACAGGAAGCCGAGCCCCAGCACCAGGGGGATGGTGAACAGCGACCAGGAAGCCGAGCATGAAACCCATCTGCAGGCTCACCGCCAGGCGCGCCGGCGCGGAGATCAGGAACCCGCCGACGCCGCTGCGTTGCTTCAGCTCGCGGTAGGACGCCTCGACCGGTTCGAGCATCTTGCCGAAGTTGTGGATGTTGATCTCGATCCACGCGGCGCGATCGATCGGCACGACCCCGGCCCCGGCGCGGTCGATGTCGCGGCGGAAGTAGTTGCTGACCGCCACCCGGCACTCGGTGGAAATGGCGGCGTAGTCCACGTCCCGGGGCGGGGCGGCGGGGGGGGTGTTGCGTCGGCTCATCCCGACGGCGACCCGGCGGGCGAGGTTCCAGTTGACCAGCCCGGGCGACTCGCGGCGGCTCCACCAATCGGCCCCCGCCACGGCGGCCGCGCTGGCGCCACCGGCCATCCAGAGCCAACGATTGAGATCGAACTTCATTCGCGGGTAGTCCTCGGGGTCACGGGGCGCGTCATGTTAACTCGCGGAACCAGATGTGCAGCTTGTCGGGGTCGATCTCCATCGGGTGCGGCGACTTCTGCCGGTAGAGCCGCACGTCCAGGCCGCCGTCGGCCTTCATGTGCACGGTGGCCGAATAGTCCTCCGGGTAGGTCATGGTGAGGTGTTGCCCGCCGCGTCCGTCGGGCACCGCTTCAATACTCCATTCGCCCTCGACCGGCGGAATGATGTACCAATCTCCCTGGGGCAGGGAGCGCTGGAAGCCGGGCTCGCCGTTGGCGCTCAACCGAGCGCCGGCGGCGGCGATTTGCAATGCGTTCTCACACAAACAATCATACGACCAGCATGATGGGCATCCAATGAGCACCGACAACTCCGCCGCCGATCCGAACGGGCTGGCGATCGTCCGCGATCCGACGATCTATCTGGTCGGCAAACAGGTCATCGCCGAGGGCGGGATGGCCGATTTCCTGCGCGATCACGGGCTGGAATGGTCGCCGGACACCGAGGTACCGGCGCAGCTGATCGCCGAGGCGGCGGGCCGGGTCTGCTACATGTCGTTCGGCAAGGGGCGCGGCACCAACCAGGATTACCTGGGCAACATCCTCTCCTCGGGCCACGGCAGCGTGCTGGAGCACGCGGTCTGGAACTTCATCATCACCGGGGTCTCGCGGACGTTCACCCACGAACTGGTCCGCCACCGGGCCGGGTTTGGCTACAGCCAGCTGAGCCAGCGCTACGTGAACGAGTCGAAGGCGGAGTTCATCGAGCCGGACGCGATCGCCGAGGACCCGGAGTCGCACGCGATCTGGGTGGCCGCCATCGAAGAGGCCCAGGGAGCGTATCGAAAGCTCGCGAAACGCCTGCGCAAACGCTTCGCCCGCATCGAGAACCGCACCCAGCGCCGCAAGCTGGCCCGGCAGGCGGCGCGCAGCGTGCTGCCCAACGCCACCGAGACCAAGATTTTCGTAACCGCCAACGCCCGCGCCCTGCGGCACTTCATCGAACTGCGCGCCAGCGAGCACGCCGAGGTCGAAATTCGCAAGGTCGCGACCGCCATCCTGAAGATCCTCAGCGAGGACGCTCCCAACATCTTTGGCGACTACCGGCTGGAGACGCTGGACGACGGCACCGAGGTCGCGCGCACCGACCACGGCAAGGTTTAGCGCCGCCCCGGCGGAGCCGGCCATGCGCGTAGCGGTAGCCTTCATGCCCGAGGAGATGGGCTACGCCGCCGAGGACGCAGCGATCGTGGTGGACGCGGTCCGTTCGGGCGCGACGCTGGCCGTGATCGCCGCCAACGGCAACCCGCCGATCTACCTGGCCGACAGCGCCCCGGACGCGCTGGCGCATCGCGACGGCGAACGTCCCGAGGCCTGGGCCGGCGGCGAACTGGACGGCCTGCCGCTGCCGGGGTTCCAGTTCGGCAATTCGCCGCGCGAGGTCGACGCGATGGATTTCAGCGGCCGCGAAATCGTATTCGGCACGGTCAACGGCCCGCGGGCGGCGCGGATGGCCTCGGCGGCGGAGCACGTCTCGATGGCCGGGTTCCTGAATCTCACCGCCGCGGCCGAGCGGGCGGCGGCCACCGATCCGGAGACCGTACGCATCGTCTGCGCCGGCAGTCACCGGGTGTTCGCGCTGGACGACGCGGTCTGCGCCGGGCGGATCGCCGGGCGACTGATGGCGATGGGGGCGGTGGCCGAGGATTCGGCGCTGGCGGCGGTGGCGCTGGCCGAGCGTTTCGACGATGTGCCGGCGATGCTGCGGCTCTCGGACAGCGGCCGCCGGTTGATGGCGATCGGGCTCGAAGCCGACCTGGACTTCTGCGCGCAGATCGACCGGACGGAGCGCGTCCCGATCCTCGCGCGCGGGGAGATCGACGAAGACCACCGGCTGCTGCCGATCTAGCCGTTATACGAATCCGGCGCTCCGTCGTCGCTCGCTGAAGGTAGCCCCCGGCCGACCACCGGCTGCTGCCAATCTAGCCGCCATACGAATCCGGCCCTCCGTCGTCGCTCGCTGAAGGCAGCCCCCGGCTGAACACCGGCTGCTGCCGATCTAGCCAGCCGGCCTATCCCTCGTAGCGCACCCCGGCGTCCGCGCAGACCGCGCGCGCCACCTGCTGCGCGATCCGCACGTTGTAGTTGACGCCCCGGTCTTCGGGGTATATCTGGGAGGTGTTGCAGACATAGAAACCGGGCGTCGCGGTGCGAAACGGCGGGATGCGCCGCTGGTAGCCGGTGGTGATGACCGGCTGCGCCACCGGGTCGCGGGTGACCCAGCGCGCCGTCACGGCGTCCGGCGCGAACCCGGGCAGGATGCGCCGGATGTGCGGCGCGTATTCGGCGAAGAGGTCGTCGTCGGACAGCCCGAAGAGCCGGTCGTCGGGCCGGGTGTAGTTGCTGACGTACAGCAGGCGTGCCCCGCCGTAGCGCTCCGGCGGGATGAAGTTGGTGTGCTCGATCAGCCCCGCGAACGGCACGTCGTCGTCGCCGATGTTGGTCCAGTAGCGGTCGCCGGCCGGGCGGTCGAGTTGCAGCAGCATGACCAGCGCCGCGCGGTAGTCGATGGCCCCGTAGGCGTCGCTGAGGGCGCCCGGCCCCAGCAGCCGCCGCAGGATCGGCAGGCCGACGGTGCCGATGACGCGGTCGTAGGCGCGCTCCTCGCCGGCCACCCGCACCCCGGTCACCCGGCCCTCGGTTTGCACGATCGCCTCCACCGGCGTGCCGGGAAGGATCTTGCCGCCCAGTTCGCCGAGCTTTGCCGCCAGCGCCCGGCTGATGCCGTCGAAACTGCCCTTGATGTAGCCCAGTTCCTCGCGCAGGCCGCCGCGGCTGCGGGACTGGATTCGTACATGCACCCGACCCCAGAACCAGGCCATGGAGATTTCGTCCCACTGCTCGCCGAACTTGGCCCGCAGCAGCGGCCGCCAGATGGTGTCGAAGGCGCGTTGGCCGGTCATCCGCGGGAGGTAGTCGGAGGCCCGGATGTCCTCGAAGCGGGTGTAGTCCTTGATCCGCTGCAGGCGCATGGTGGCGATGCCCATGCGCAGCCGCGACAGCAGCGGCAGCGGGGAAAACTTCAGCAGGTCGATCGGGGTCGTGAAGTTGAACAGCCGCCCCCCGGAGAAGAAGCCCATGGTCGGCGCGCGCCACTCCAGCGAGTCACCGATGCCGAGTTCGTCGAGCAGGCCGATGATGTCGGCGTCGCCGCGGAAGAGATGGTGGTAGTAGCGCTCGATGGCCTCGCCGTTGACGCGCACGACGCCGAGTTCGCCGCCGATCTCGGGGGCCGCCTCGTAGACATCCACGGCCAGTCCGCGGCGGGCAAGTTCGTAGCCGGCGGTCAGGCCGGTGATCCCGGCGCCGATGATGGCGACCCGGTCGCGTGGTTCTTCGCTCATGGTGGATTCAGGTTACCGCGTTGGGGTCCGGTCACGAGACCGCTAGACGCCGGTGGCCTCGTTGCGACCGCGGAAGCCGCCGCGCAGCAGCAGCAGGCCGCCGATGACGCTGGGCGGGACGATGATGAGCAGGTGGGCGGCCACCGCGAACGCCACCGCCACTTCGGCCGACAGTTCGAAGCCGAGCAGGGTCTCCTTGGCGAAGTACTCGAACGGGCCCAGGTTGGCCGGGCCGGCGGGGATGAC
Source organism: uncultured Chloroflexota bacterium (assembly GCA_964474495.1). Classification (GTDB taxonomy): domain Bacteria; phylum Chloroflexota; class UBA11872; order UBA11872; family VXNJ01; genus JASLPR01. The sequence continues at coordinate 5,604 of CAYYTN010000008.1, read as the reverse complement.
CCCGGCGAGGTTGGAGAGGGAGGAGACCAGCATCGCCGTCCAGGCCCCGCCGGCCTTGATGTCCATGGCCCGCATCACCAGGAGATAGACCGAGGCCTCGACGGTCCACGACGCGATCGACAGCAGCAGGACCCGGGCCATGGCCCCGGCCGAGGCGACGTTGGCGAATCCGGCCAGGAAGCCGGCGCCGATGTCGATGACACGCTTCGGCAGCCGGGCGCGCCAGGGCCGCCACCAGCGCCCCAGCCAGCCGGGCAGCGACACCGCTCGGGCCGCGATCGCGTAGGTGACCGCCAACCCGACGACCGCCGCAATGCCGGCCAGCCCGAACGCTCCGGCCCAGGGGTTCTCCCAGCCCGAGGCAATGGCGGCCACCCCGAGCAGGAGCAGCAGGGTGAGTACGTCGAAAAGCCGTTCGACCAGGATCGTGCCCAGGGAACCGGCCCGCGGGATACCGGCGTCGCGGTGCAGGATGACGACCCGCACGATCTCGCCGAGCCGGGCCGGGAGGGCGTTGTTGGCCAGGTAGCCGATGGTCAGCGCCGCGAATGACTGGGTGAGCGTCGTCCTGCCGAGCGGCTTCAGCAAGATCCGCCAGCGGACCGCTCTGAGCCAGATCCCGAACATGAGCACGATGCCGGCCAGCGCGACAAGGGCCATGTCGGCCTCGCGGATGTGCCGGACCGCTTCCCCAAGATCGGCCCCGCGCAGCGCCAGCCACAGGAAGAGGGCGCTGATCGGCAGTCCGACCGCCGACCGGATCAGCGTGCGGCGGCTCAATTGCTCAGGGGGTCGCCGGAGCCGGCGACGCCAGCAGCGTGAAGCGGCCCAGCGGCCCGCTCTGCAGCAGGTCGCGGTGGACATACATCACGAAGTTCGACGAGCCGATGTCGTCGGGCGGTTCGTGCTTGAAGTAGAAGTCCGCCAATAGCGCCAGGTTGTCGTCCTCGAACAGGTCCATCATCGTCTCCCAGCGCCATTCCTTGTACACGCCCTCGGGGAACCACTCGCGCAGTTTCATTTCGATTCCGACGTAGTCGACCAGCTGGTAGCCGATCTCGCGCGCCGCCACGTCGCTGGCCAGGACTATCTTCTGTTCCGGTGGCTCGGTCATGTTGGGAGCGTAGTAGACGGCGGTGTAGTCGCGCAGGTACCAGGCGTAGGGCCAGTGGGTCTCGGCGTGCAGGAAGATCGGGATCGCCTCGCCCTCGCCGGTGCGCCGCCCGGCCTCTTCGATGACCGCCATCGTCTCCAGAACGTCGCGGGAGGTCTGGGTGTAGATGACAAAGTCGTTGGGCACGTCGCCGTGGAGGAAGGTGACCGGGATCGAGACTCGCGCGGTCCAGCCCAACAGCACGATCACGACCACCGCCAGCATCGCCCGGCCGGCAGCGCCGCGAATCCGCTCGAAGCGGTCGCCGACATACGAGGCGGCCAGCAGGGTCAGCGGCAGGGTCGGGTGCAGCGAGAGCCAGGCGGCCTTCTCGCCGGCAACCGAGTAGATGTAGAAACTCAGCACCGTCCAGTACACCAGCAGCAGCGGGAAGAGCCGCGGCCGCAACAGCGCCTGCACGATCCCGGCCAGCCCCAGCAGGACCGCGAAGACCTCGTACACGGCGATGAAGATGAAGTAGAAGAACCAGGGCTGGTTGACCCGCTGCGAACTGTTGATGTCGGCCCAGACCGTGAACGACTTGATGATGCCCTCGCGAAACCCGGGCAGGTAGGTCAGGAACGAGGTCATGAAGAGGAAGATGATGCCGACGAAGAGCAGGAGCGCCATTGCCACGCCTTCGGGGTCGCGGCCGAGGGCGGTGAAGGCCGCGCCGACCTTGCGGCGGGTCTCGCCGGCGGGACCCTCGGCGGGACTGGTACGCCAGGCCCACAGGCCCAGCAAGGCCACAAAGCTGACGAAGATGAACCCGGTGATGTAGGCGTTTTCCTTGGTGACGAAGGCCAGCCCCAGCGACGCCCCGACCAGCAGCATCCAGCGCCGGCGAGGCTCGTCGAGGTACCGCAGCAACGCGCCGAAGAGGAGCACGGTCCAGAAGGCGACGTAGATGTCGTTGCGGGCGAAGCGCGAGAAGTACATGAAGCCGGTGGAGACGGTGATGGCGGTCATGGCCAGCCAGGTCCCGTGGCGGCCCAGGTGCTCCCGGTAGAGCCAGGGCAGGGCCAGGACGGTGCCCACGCCGAGCAGCGCCGGCACGATCCGCCCGGCCAGGTCGCCGGCGCCGAAGACGCGGAATACGGCGGCGGTGGCGAAGTACTGGAAGGGGCCGTGATAGACCGGGTCGTAGCGGTAGCCGGCGCCGCGCATGATGTCCCAGGAGTTCTTGGCGTGGATGCTCTCGTCGTGGTGATAGGCGCGCAGGTCCAGCCCGGGCAACCGGGTGATGAGCAGCGCCACCACGATCGCGGCGTAGAGCAGCATCTCCCAGCGGGCCAGTTCCAGCGCCCGCCCGCCGGGCAGGCGCACGCGGACCGGCCGGCTCCAGTATCCGGGGGTGGGGTTCGCGCCGGCCACGGCTAGCTCGCGGGGGTGCTGAGTGGCACCCCGAACACGGACACGGCTCCGCGGACCTCGAAGAGCAGCGGGAAGCTGCTGAAGCGGGTCGCCACGTTGGGTCCGTATTTCTCCATTTCCATCCGCCCCACATACACGTAGCGCACGTCGTACTTCTGCAGCAGCTGCAGCGTCTCGGTCATGCCGCGCCCCTGATAGATCGCATCGACATCAACGATGCGCGGATCGACCTCGAGCCGGTCGCCGCGCCAGAGCCCCTCATGCTGATCCCAGCCGATGACGGTGGGGATGCCGGTCCAGGCGGAGACGTGGGCGTAGTCGGAATAGGCGGTGCCGGCGGCCTCCAGCACGACGGCGTCGTCGGGGGCGTTGGCGCGCAGCCACTCGGCGGCCTCGACCTCGGCGGGCCAGATGCGCCGGGCGTAGTCCAGGCCGTCCAGGGTGGCGTAGGCGTTTCCTTCCATCCGCTCCCGGCCGGCGGCGACCGGGTAGATCATGGCCACGAAGAAGAGCGCGATCACGACGGCGGTGAATCCGGCGGTCCAGGCTCCGGCGCCGCCCTCGTCCCAGGGGCCTTTGATGGACGCCTGGAGCGCCACCGCCGCCACCAGCACGACGGTCACCAGGCGCCAGGGCAACGGTTGCCCGCGGAAGAGCAGCAGCACCCCCAGAATCACCAGCAGGCCGCCGATGAACATCAACTCCGACCCCAGCGGCGAGGGCACGCCGCGGGTTGGCCATTCGTGCTTGCGCCAAACCCCGCGCGCCCAGCCGCGCCGCAGCAGCAGGAAGATGGCCGGCGCCGAGGCCACCGCCAGCAACGGCCAGGCCTGGAAATAGATCTTGAAGACGGTGTTCATGCGCTCGTAGGGCGGACCGAAGAAGTCGTCCACGAAGACCACCTCGGGCACCGCGGCGAGCCCGAACCCGGCGAAGAACAGGAACGGCAGCGCCAGCCGCCCCGGCTGCCCGGCGCCCGAGCGGCGCACGCCGACGAAGGCCATCGTGCCGGCGATCAGCAGGCACATCGCCAGCACGGCCGCCGGGACGTTGCTGAGCCACAGGATCACGGTCACGGCGACCACGACCAGCAACACCCAGCGATCGGCGCGCCGGCCGCGCCCCAACCGGTAGGCCGCCAGGCCCAGCGCGGCGACGATCCAGAGTCCGAAGATCACGACGAAGGGACCGACCGCCGAGCGCACCTCGACCCGCCCGAGCTGGCTGATGAAGGGCTCGAAATGGCGGTGGTAGGGCAGGTACAGCAGGAGCGACAGGGCGATGACCGCGGCGCTGTGAATGACCAGGTCGATCCAGCGCTCGCGGTCGCCGAAGAAGACCAACCCGGCGGCCCCGGCGAGCCCGATCAAGATCGCAAAACTAGGGTAGTCCCACGGATTCATGATGTTCAGCGCGCCGAGCAGGATGGCCGCCCCGATGGCCGGCGGGATCGTGTGGCGGTAGGCGAACTCCGGCTCGGCCCAGGCCAGCAGCCAGGCCAGCGCGAGGGCGGCGGCCAGCAGCGTGAACGGCAGCGCCATCACGTGCGGGTGCAGGTCGCCGAGGATGAAGGAGAACGCCGGGAACTCGTTGATGGTGTAGTCCTCCAGTTCGCCGCCGTCGCCGGTGCGTTGCAGGACGCGGCTGGCGTTCCAGCCGATGCCGCGCCAGAAATCCTGGTTGCGTAGATCGGGCTCGGTGAGGAAGCGGTAGGCGGTGAGGTTGCCGGCCACCAATGTGAAAACGGCGGCCAGAGCGCCGGCAAGATTGCGGGCGAGGGCCCCGGCCTGCGCCCGCGCCAACCCGAGCAGGTCGCCGCCGAGCGAGTACGCCACCAGTGTGACCAGGCCGAAGATGGTGGTGACGGCCAGGTTGAAGGCTACCGCCGGGGCCGTCCCGGCCAGGTTCCCCAGCGCCCCGTAGATGAAATAGCCGAAGTAGTAGTAGTTGACCGGCAGACCGGCCATCCAGGGGTCGGCCGGCGGGAAGGTGGGGCTGCGCATGACAGTGCTCAGCATGGCGAATTCCATCGGCTTCTCGGTGCCGGCGATGTCCGGGTTGCGCGCCCGGTAGAGGGCGAAGAGCACGAAGGCCATCGCGAAGACGACTTCCCCGGCCAGCACCTGCCAGCGGCGCTCGCTGAGACCGGCGCGCAGACCGGGCATGCGGCGCTGGGCCTCCAGCGCGGCCAGCAGACCGATGCCGAGCACCGCCAGCAGGTAGGTCCGCCCATTGGTCACCAGTCCCGTATACAGCGGCAGCCAGGCGGCGAAACTGAACAGCAGCAGCCCCAGCGGCTTGGCCGCAAGGTAGCCGCGCGAGGGCAGCCGCGCGAACAGAACGTGGGCCACCGGCAGCCCCACTCCGGTCATCGCGAGCAGGATCAGTAGCCAGAAGATCGGCTCGGCTATCGGTGGTTCCTTTCCTTCGGTCTTGCAGGTCGCGACGTGCGCCGCGCCCGGCCGGGGGCCAGTTTAAGCGCCGTCAAACGCCACCCGGTAGATTCTCACCGCCGCATTTTCATAGATCACCTCGAGCCCGCGCCCGACCAGGTCGTCGAATTTCGCCAGTCCCACTCCCGGGTAATAGGCGTGCTCCAGGGCGCCGACGTAGACTAGGTCTACGTCGTAGCGCTCGAGGACGGCCCAGAACTCGTCCTCGCTGGGAGTGTTGTAGGCCAATTCGATGTCGCGGCGGCGGGTGTCGACGGCGTGGCGATAGGGCCAGCGCTGCTGCTTTTCGTGCCAGTCCCACCCGAGCACCGTTGGCAGACCGGTGTTGATCGAGACCCGCGATCCCCAGTGGTAGATGTCCACGCTGGCCTCCAGCACGGTAGGCCGGCCGGGGATGTTGGCCATGATCCAGCGGAAGGCGTCGCGGTCGTGGCGCAGTTCGATTTCCAGGCCGCGGTCGGGGAACTTCCCCTCCTCCATGTAGGCGAACCCGTCCAGGGTGGCCGCGGTGTGGGCGATGCGCAGGTCGATTTTGACCGGGGTCGCGCCGATTGGGTACAGCGCCGCGCCGAAGATGCCGATGACGATGGCGGACAGCAGGGCCGCGCCGGTGACACTGAACCA
>CAYYTN010000007.1:0-28072 GCA_964474495.1 uncultured Chloroflexota bacterium | reverse complement strand
CAGATCTCGGTCGGCCAGGGTTTCCAGTTCCAGAACGATCCGAACGTCTTCGTGGATGCGGTTGAATCGGCGCTGGGCGGCACGCAATCGCTGGACCTGCTGATCGTGAGTTCCCGGCCGGCGGTCCTGACCTTGCAGGAAGACGGACTTGTCCAGTCGCTGGATCGGTTCTTCTCGGGTTCTTCCGGGTCGCTGGATGACTACTACCCGGCGGCTGCCGCATTCGGTGGCCTGGACGGGCGCACCTGGGCGCTGCCGCTGGCACTGGTACCGACCGTCTTCTGGTACGGAGAAGAATCGTTCCAGGCGGCCGGCGTCGAGCCACCCCCGCCCGGTGGCTGGACCTGGGATGATTTTCGGACGATCGCCCGCACCCTGACCATTCCCCCGGGTGCCGACGGATCGGGCGGTCAGTGGGGCCACTATTTCACGCCCAATTCGCCCTTCAGCCAGAGTTCCAGCCTGATCCTGATCTGGCAAAACGGCGGCGGCCTGGTCTCGGCCGACGGGAGCCATAGTCTCCTGGCCGAGCCGGCGGCGGTGGATGCGGTGAGCCTGATTCAGAACATGGTCCACGAAGACGGTGTGGCGCCGGCCACGGACCCGGACCTGAGTGATTTCAACGCCGGCGGCGGTGGGGGCGGCGGCCGGCGGGGTGGCGGCCGGGCCGGATTCCGGCTGGAGGTCAACGGACAGCAGCTTTCCACGATGTTCGGCCCCGCTACCCTGCCTTTCGGCATCGGCGGCCTGGATCAACTGGGCGTGCGCATCGGGGGGATGCTGCGCGGCCGGGAGGAAGCCACGGCGGCGACGGTGCCTGCCGGGATCGCCCTGATGGAAGGCGCGACCGATCCGGCCGACGCGTTCTTCGCCCTCCGTGAAGTCAGCGCCAAAATGGAGAACCGGATGGCGTTCCCGGCCCGGCGAACGGGCGTCGAAGAGATACTCGCCCTCTCCGACGGCATCTCCACCGCGGAAGCCGACGCGATCCTGCGGGGACTCCAGACCGCCCGGGTCCCGACCTTCGACCAGGCCAGCGAAATACTTCAGATCCTGGCCCAGCAGGTCGAGAACCCGGTGATTGCCGGCACGCTCTCCGCCGAAGAGGCCTGCAAGAACGGCGCCGATGCCATCGACGAGTTGCTGGCCCAGGCCTAGTAAGTCCCCACCCGGCTACGTCCTACCAGTTCGTGATGGAGCCGTCTTCCCGCCGGTATTCCGGATTGCCGGCCAGCTCGAACGGGTGCTCGGCCGCGGCCGCCTCGTCGATCTCGACGCCCAGCCCCGGCGCAGTCGGCGGCAACAGGTAGCCATCCTGATACTCGACCTGCAACGGAAAAACGTCGGGCATGTAGCCGGGCAGCCACGGCAGTTCCTGCACCCCGAACAGCGGTGAACTCAGGTCCAGGTGCAGGCAGGCGGCCGTGGACACCGGTCCAAGCGGGTTGTGCGGGGCCAGGTACTGGTAGTGGGATTCGGCCCAGCCGGCGATCTTCTTCGCCTCGGTGATGCCACCGACGATGCAGAGGTCGACCCGGACGTAGTCGATCAGGTCGCCTTCGATCAGGGGGCGGAACTCCCACTTGGTCGCCAGTTCCTCGCCGCCGGCGATCGGGAGGATCGTGCGCTCGCGGACCATCCGGTAGGCGTCGGCGTTCTCCGAGCGGACCGGGTCTTCGATGAAATACGGCTCTGCCGGCTCCAGGGCCCGCGCCAGGCGGACGGCGTCAATCGGGTCGAGGCGGGTGTGAAAGTCGACCAGCATTTCGATCCGCGGGCCGACTCGCTCCCGGAGCGCCATGGCCCACTCGGTCGTCTGCGGCACGGTATTGCGTGGATCGAAAATGTCGCCGTCCTCTGAAATGGCGTGGAGGCGGACGAACTTGTAGCCCTCGCCGAGAGCGCGGTCGGCATCGTCCAGAAACTCCGGCAGTGTCTCGCCGCGAACGTGGGGGTAGCAAATCGCCCGATCGCGACACAACCCGCCGAGCAGTTCGTAGACCGGCAGGCCCAGGGCCTTGCCGCGAATATCCCAGAGCGCGATATCGACGGCGGAGATCGCGGCGGTCAGTATCTGCCCACCCTTGAAGAATCCACCCCGGTACAACCGCTGCCAGATGAACTCGATCCGCGATGGGTCCTCCCCGATCAACATCGGTCGAAAATGCTCGATCACCCCCTGGATGGCCAGTTCTTTGCCGGTGATCCCGGCCTCGCCGAGCCCGTGGACGCCTTCGTCGGTTTCGATCTTCACGAAGAGGTAGTTGCGGCCCCGCTGGGGGCTATGAACCGGGATGCAGCGGATATCGACAATCTTCAAGGGGCCTCCATTCCGACCGTGGGGCTTGCCAAAGGTACTACCCTGTACCGGGTATCAACCGGACCCGGCCCTGTCGCGCGATACGAACCGCGGCGATTTCGCCGGGGACGGGCATGCTCCGCGAGGTATCTTATCGGCGACCGGGGGAACCTTCCCGCCGGGGAATGATCCCGCCGCCCACACATACGCCGGAAGACCCGGCCCACCGAAAGCCCAGGATGGAACAGGACGGGTCCCAAACCAACAGACCACGCCGCCGACCGCGGGCCAAACGCCAACGGGAGCGGACCTTCGCGATAAGTCGCGACCAGGCATCCCGCGTCGAAGTCGGCGTGCGCCGGCCGCGCAAGCGCCTGCTGGGCCCCCACGCGACCCTGGTGATCGGCTTCCTGACGATCATCATCGTGGGCACCATCCTGCTGATGCTCCCATTCGCCCGCACTTCGGGCGAGGTCACCTCATTCGTGGACTCGCTCTTCACCTCCACTTCGGCCACCGGCACGGTCGGGCTGGTCGTGGTGGATACCGGGACCCACTGGAGCCTCTTCGGACAGGCGGTGATCATCGTTCTGATGGAAGTCGGCGGGATGGGGTTCATGGCCGGCACGATCCTGCTGTTCCTGGCGCTCGGCCGCCAGTTGACGCTGCACCAGCGCCGCATCTTCCAGGAATCGCTGGTGCTGCGGCAGGTGGGCGGCCTGCCCGGCATCGCCCTCCGTTTCCTGATATTCACCATCGCCGTGGAAGGTATCGGTGGGGTGCTGCTGTACCTCCAGTTTCGCGGCGATCCCGCCGTCGGCCCGGACAACGCCGGTTGGTACGCCGCCTTCCACGCGGTGAGCGCCTTCACCGGTTCGGGGCTGGATCTGATGGGCGGCTTTCAGAGCTTCCAGGCCCAGGCGTTGCAGCCGTTCGTTCTTTTCACGATGGCCGCCATGATCATCCCCGGCGACCTAGGCTTCCTGGTGGTTCTGGACGTTCTGCGGCGCTGGCGTTTTCGCAGGCTGGCGATGGAATCCAAGCTCGTGCTCAGCCTGAACTACATCCTCTGGCTGGCGGCGGCGATCGGGTTCTTCTTCCTTGAGTGGTCGAACCCGGCGACCCTGGGCGACATGTCCTTCATCCACCGGGTAACGAACTCGCTGTTCCAGGGCATCACCGTGCGCAACGCCGGCTTTTCGACGGTGGATTTCGGCGCGGTCGGTTCTCTAACGCTCATGTTTTTCGGGATCTTCATGTTCATCGGCGCGGCATCGGCGTCGATGGGCGGCGGCATCAAGGTCAATTCCCTGGGCGCGATAGTCGCCGCCAGTCGCGCCGGTCTGCTGGGCCGACCCCACGCCGAGGCGTTTGGCCGCACGATCCCGGCGGATCGCGTCTACGTGTCGGTGACCCTGGTCCTGCTGTTCTTTGGCTGGATAATCTTCTCCGCCCCGATCGTCTTCGCAATGCAGATCATCAATCCCGACGGATTGAAGACCCTGTTCGATACCCAGTCGGCGCTCAGCATCGTGGGGTTGTCGACCGGCGTCCCGACGAATCTCGACGCTCCGGGGAAGCTGTTCATCAGCCTGTTGATGTTCGTCGGCCGGCTGGGCCCGCTCACTGTCGCGCTGGCGCTGCTGCGCCGCTCCCGGCCCGTATCTCGCCAGTACCCCGACGGTGACCTGAAGGTCGGCTAGCGGCGGCGCCCCACCGTGGTCGCCCCTGGGATCATGTCCTCACCGACCACTGACCAGATCAGTGAAGACTTGATGGGATAGCTGCTCCAGGCGTCGGGTAGATCCCAAACCCGGCGCAGGATGCAGATGACAAAGACAGCAATCGCCCCGGGGACAAGTTCGCCGGGACCGTCGGCGACCAGGCAGTACAGCGGCCCGACGCCGAAAAGCGCCACGGTGGCGAACCCCGGCCGCCCCACCGCGACTCCGGTCCCGTAGCCAAGCAGGATTCCCAGGATGAGCCCGATGTTGCCAATGACGAACCCGTAGGCGAGATAGGTCCCGCCGCCCACCGCCACGCCCTTGCCGCCGCGAAAACCCATGTACACCGGCCAGGAATGCCCGACCTGGCAGGCCGCCGCCCAGATGATCGCCAGCACCAGGCGATCCAGCGCCAGCGCCAGGATCAGAAAGGGCGCCGCGACTTTCGCCACATCGAGCAAAATCACCAGGACGCCGGTGAGTCTGCCGGCATTGCGATATACGTTCGAAGCTCCGGGGTTCCCGGTGCCGAACTCGCGCACGTCAATCCCGTGGAGTAGCCGCCCGATCAATAGCGCGAAGGGGATCGCTCCGACCAGGTACCCGGCCAGGCCCACGGCGAACCATTCGAGGGCCAAAGGGTTAGCGCCCCACCAAGTGGTAGGGACGCGACGGCCGGGCCCGGGCGCGCACATTCCGCGAAGGGCCGGAGGCTGTGCTCAACGTAGTACAAGTCCTTCTCATGCGATCGGTCGGGAATATAGCACCCGGGTCTAGAATCGATCCGGGTAGCAAGCGTCGCCCAAGCCGGTGGCGACCCGAAACGAGAGGGGTGCGCGATGCCAGATCTAGATGGTGCCCTGACGGCACTTGAATCGGTGGCCGAGATGGCGGGGATGGTGCTGGTAGGCCTGGGCCTCCTGGTCGGTTTCCTCATCGCCTACCTGGTGGTCAAGGCCCATGGGGCCGGCTATGCCCCGTTCACCCTGCGGCGGGTGCTTACCTGGTACAGCCGGGCGGTGATGCTGGTGGCGATCGTCCTGATGGCCGGTGCGGCCGCCAACCTCCTGGGTGTGCTGTCCGGGACAGTGTTCGGAGACCGGTTCACCTTTGGGGCGCACGACCCGCCCAACTACGGCCTCGCGGTGGCGCGGTCAACCTTCGCCATCATCGCGGCCGCCGCGGTCTACATCGTCCACCAACGGCTTCGATTGATATTCGACCCGGCTCCGGGAGATTGCGCCGCGCGGCGCTTCCTGGTGGCGGCGACGGCGGTGCTGTTCGGCGTCGGTACGTTCGCCCTGTTGATGCAGGCCGGCGCGGCGGTGATCCGGCATGTCGATGCCGGGGTCAACCATGGAGCCGGCCCGGGCATGCTGCTTGCCGGCCTGATCGTGGCGCTGGGCTTCTGGATCGGCGCGCTGATCTTCGTTCGACGTGAACTGGACGAGTCCGGCTAAACCAGGCCCGACCCGCTGATGGACATCTGGTCGGCATCGCCCTGAAACGCCACCGCGGCGTCCGGGTCGATGGGGGTGGCCAGGTCCACACGATGCAATAGCTCGGAGGCGACGACCTCGCCGACCGCGCGACCGGCTCCGGCCACCTCCCGCCGGACCCCGATGAGCACTCGCTCCAACTCGCGACCGAGCCCGTGCGCCGGGTAGCGGGCGACCAGCTGATCCACCGCTTCCTGCAGCCCGACGTCGTGACCGGCCTCTTCGCTGGCCAGCCATTTCTCTTCCTCGATCTGCAGGTAGATCTCGGCCAGCGTCCGGTCCGGAAACGCCCGCGCCAGTCCCCGGGTCATGATGGCGACCACCGCCCGGGCGTAGACCTTTTCGTACCAGCTGCGGGCGGCCACCTTCAGCATGACCTCACCGTCTCCGGCCTCGCCGAGCAGCCACTGGTGCTCGCCGATCTCAGTTTGCAGCCGGGGGTACGCCCCGGGCTCGCGCAACTCGATGTCGCGGAGGCCGGTCGTGAGTTCAAATCTGGACCGCTCCAGCGAAAGTAGGCGCGCCGGCGAATCCTCGTCCGGCAAGAATTGGACGACGTCGGCGTCCATGAAGGTCATCCCGATCTCGCGGGCCGCCCCAACCCGGTGGTGACCGTCCAGCACGTAGTAGTCGTTCAGCAACTCGTACAGGGAAATCGGCGGCAATGCCGCTCCCTCGGCCATGAGCCGCAACATCGTCATGTAGCGCTGGCTCTCGCGCCACCGGTGCGGACGGAAATCATCGCGCGGGTTGCCCGCCCGCCCGACCGACCCGACGATTCGGTCGAGGCGCACAGTGCGCAACCCGATGAGCCGCTGCGTCGCCAGCCGGTGGCCGGCCAGCTCTTCGTCAAATGATTTCAGCGCCTGTCGCCTGGGGGGCAAGAGAGTCTCCGCTTCCTTCCGGAGCCGGATACCGTTCCGACTTCAATTGTCGCAAAATCATGTCCGAGAAGGTAGAACCCGCTTTACACTTTTGCGTGACGATCGGCGCAGGGCGGCGGTCGATGTTGCCGGCCGCGGCCGCCGGTAGCCGGCGACCGGGCGTCTCGGGACAGCCCTAGATTTGCTCGTACCAGGGACCGGCCCGCCGGAGGCTTTCCGGCGACGCCACCGGAAGATCGCCGCCGGCGTCTTCGACGATCCTCGCGAACAACCGGTCGCAAACGTCGGGCATGGATTCCGCCAGATTCTGGGCCAGCTCCGGATCGTCGCCGGGAATAAAGAGTTGCCGCTCCCGGCCGTCGTTCCGGCAGATGAAGCGGTAGGTCTCGTCCTGGTAGCGCACGTACTCGGCCATGCTCCCCGTGACATAGGGGCGCCCCGGCTCCTCCCCACGAATCAGCGGCCGGAGATCCCGTCCGTCGACCGGCCGGGGGAGCTCGATCCCGAGCTGGTTTAGCGCGGTCGGCAGGATGTCATGGTCGTAGACGAAATCGTCGACCACCTGCCCGGCGCCCTCGCCGCCCGGATGCCGGATCATGAAAATTATGTCAACTAATTCCGGGTACTGGCAGTCACCCTGTTTGCCGATCACGCCGTGCTCGCCCAGCGAGTGGCCGTGGTCGGACAGCACCATCAGCAGGGTGTCGTCCAACAGCGCGAGATCGCGCAGCTTCGCGAGGAAGAGCCCGAGCCACTTATCCACCATCGTGACCTCGCCGGCATAGAGCGCCCGGATGTGGTCGATCTCCGCCCGGGTGAGATCGTCGGTGGGGCCGTAGGGAGGCCAGATGAGGTCCTGGCCTTCGTAGCCGGGATCGTAGGGCTCCCAGTACCACGGAGGCGGGTCCCACGGCTCGTGGGGGTCGAAGCAGTCGACCACCAGGCAGAAGTCATCGTGCCGGTTGTCCTCGATGAAGTGCATCGCCTCGGTGAAGACCTGCGGCGCGAACCAGTCTTCTTCGTAGCGCCGATCGGACACGTTGCTCAGGTAGCGGCGATGCCCCTTCTCCCGCATCGTCCCCACCAGGCTCGGGTGCAGGACGTTGGATGTGTCCACCCCTTCCATCCGCGCGGACGAGCCGTAGGAGTCGCCCTCCTGTCCGCGAATGAAGGCGAACTGGTGGAAGCCGCGATGAAAGTTCATCGAGGGCTTGAACTGGTGGTAGACGTCCGTCACCAGGCCGGTGCGATACCCGGCGTGGGCCATGATCTCGGCCATGGTGATCTCGGTTTCGCGCACCGGATGCCAGCCGGGCCAGCGCACGAAATCGCCCTTGCTGCTCTGGTGGTCCCGAAAGGGAAACAGCCGGTTGCCGGTGTAGATGGACTGCCGCGCCTGGATGGTGGGCAGCGACTCCGGGTAGGCGTTCGTGAACCGGATCGATTCGGCCGCCAGAGCGTCCAGTGCAGGCGTCTTGATCCAGTCGTTCCCGTAGCAGCCGACGTGGTCGCGGCGCAGCGAATCGAGGACTACCAGGACCAGGTTCACCGCTATTGCACTTCTTCGCGCGGATTGAGCATGTCGTCCACCTTGTCGGCGGTCTCGGCCAGTCCGTTCAACTCCCACCACGGACCCACCCGGCGGCGCGCCTCCTTGCCGATCTGGGGCAGCGATCCGCCGGCATCCTCGACGACCCGGTCGAAGAGCTCCCGGCAAAGATCGGGATTCGCGGCGGCGATGTCGTTTTCCAGGTCCGGGTCGTCGGAGATCGAGTACAGGCGCTGCTCCTCGCGGTCGTTGCGCGAGACGAAGTAGTGTTCCCGGTCCTGGTAGCGGATGAAGTCGCCGAATCCGCTGGTCACGAAATCGCGGCCGGAATCGTCGCCGTCGATCATCGCCAGCAGGTTGCGACCGTCGAGCGGCAGCGGCGCCTCGATGCCGGTCCACGCCAGCAGCGTCGGCAGCACGTCGTGGTCATAGCAGAACCCGTCCACCACGCTCCCCGCACCGGTGCCGTCGGGCTGGCGGATCATCATGATTATGTCAACCAGCTCCGGGTACTGGTAGGGGGGCAATTTCCCGAAGATGTCGCGCTCGCCCAGGGCGTGGCCGTGATCTGACATCACGATCAGCAGCGTGTCGTCCATCAGGTGGAGGTCGTGCAGGCGGTCGACGAACAGGCCGAACCACTTATCGGTCATCGTGACCTCGCCGGCGTAAAGCGCCCGGATGTGGTCGATCTCCGCCCGGGTGAGGGTGCCCGTGGGGCCGTAGGGCGGCCAGATCAGGTCCTTGCCCTCGTAGCCCGGGTCGTAGAGGTCGGTGTACCACTGCGGCGGGTCCCAGGGCTCGTGGGGATCGAAGCAGTCAACGAACAGGAAGAAGTCGTCGTTGCGGTTGTCCTCGACGAAGTGCATCGCCTCGGTGAACACCTTCGGGGCGAAATGGTCTTCCTCGTAGCGCCAGTCGGAGACGTTCGCCAGGTACTGTTTCGTCGCCGCCTGGCGATACCAACCGCCGACTTCCTCGAAGTAGGGGTGCATGTGGCGTTCGACGGCCTCATCGCTCGCCAGGCTGGGCGGCCGGTAGCGATCCATTTCCTGCCCGCGAATCCAGACGAACTGGTGGAACCCGCGATGGAAGTTCATGGAGGGCTTCATCTGGTGGTAGACATCAGCGACCAGGCCGGTTCGGTAGCCGGCGTGGGACATGATCTCACTGGCGGTCACCCGCTCCTGGCGAATCGGCTCCCAGCCGGCCCAGGGCACGGTATCGCCCTTCATGCTCTGGTGGCCGTGGAACGGGAAGACGCGCTTGCCGGTGTGAATCGCCCGCCGCGCCTGGATGGTCGGCAGCGCCTCGGGATAGGCGTTGGTGAAGCGCGCGGACTCGGTGGCCAGCGCGTCGAGGTTGGGCGTCTTGATCCAGTCGTTGCCGTAGCAGCCAACATGATCGCGGCGCAGGGAATCGATCACTACCACGACAACATTCATGCTGGCCTCCCGGAGAATGGGCTTCAATCCTGAAATCAGGCCCTATTCAACCGCAACGGCCGGTCCGACACCAGCCGGGAGCCGGGCCGGCCGAGTCTCGCGCCACACTCCGCTAACCGTCCGCCTCCAGGAGGTCCCACAACACCGCGCCCTGGCTCTGCGCCGGCGGGCGCAGGCCGAACAGGTGGGAGATGGTCGCGGCGATATCGATCATGCGCATGAGGCCGGTCTGTTCCCAGTCTCGCTCGTAGCCGGCCTTGAATCCAGGACCGGCGGTGATGAGGCACCCCATGTTGGTCAGCAGGCCCTTCTCGCTGGTCGGGATTTGCGATCCGTGCAGCGCCTCCCACGCCGGGCCGATTGCCTCCTCGTTGCGCGGCGTGCCCCAGCCGAATCCGCGGTTGAAGGTGAAGACCACGTCGCCGTTGTCACGTCCCCAGATGCCGATGACCTGGGCGTCCTGGAGTTTGAGCGCCAGCGCCACGACCTTCTTCCCGGTGATCGGGTCGCGCCAGTCCTGGAGTGCGTCGATGATCTGCTCCTGGACCAGTTCGTAATCCTCCGGCGCGACGCTGCCCCGCGGCTCGCGGCCCTGCAGATTGACGAAGATCTCCGAGCCGCGCTCCGGGATGAGGTAGGTCCGGCTGGCGCCGAAATCGATATCGCCGTCGTCGCCGCTCAGCGACAGCAGGCCCTTCTGCTCCAGCAACGCCGGGATGCTGGCCCAGCGATGCGCCGGGGCCATCGCGTGGTCGGCATTCAAGAGCACCCAGGTATCGTCGTCGACGAGCTTCAGGTACTCGCCCAGCACCTCGTCGGCCACCACGAACGCCTTGCGATGCGCGTCCAGGTGCCAATCGGCGCGGTCCGGGTCGTGCTCCGGCCCATCGGGGTCCAACGGATTCACGTGGGCGTGGTTGATTGTGTCGAAAAGATGCCAGTGGCAGAAGTGCATATCCCAGCCATGCATCTCCTGCACGTAGCGAGCCGCCCGGGCCAGCCACAGACCCTGGTCGCGGTATTCGTCCAGGCAGGCATCGAGTTCGGCGTCGGTCGGCCGCGGGCTGGTGCTGAAGATGCCGGTGAAGGGGCCGAAGCGCTCCACCAGTTCCGCGGCCAGCTCGGGCGGGTCGGTGAAGCCGTCGGTCCGGTGGGCTTCCGAGCGCAGGATCCGCACCGCGCCGCCGTCGGCTCTCATCCAGCGCAGGCGGTAGGCGACCTGGTGACTCTGGCCGTCCTCATCCGGGAGCCTCGCGTAGAGCCAGTCGCTCCACGCCCCCGCCGCCACCGCCACCGGTTCGCTGTCGTCTTCCGCCCCCACGGCCCGGATGACCGCTTCTTCGCCGGTACCCCGAACCATCACCGTGCCGAGCGCCGGCCAAGCGGACTTACCGGCCACGGTCAGGTCGGCCACTTGTTCGCCGGCTTCACCCGGCCGAGTGGCCAGCGGCGTCAGGGGGGCGTCGGAGCCGGTCTCGGCCAGGTTGGTGGTGGTCGGGTCCAGGGCGCCAGGGCCGGCCACGGTGACCGCCGCGGACACATCGGCGCCGATCTCGTACAGCTCGGGGAAGGCCAGGGCGAACGGCGGGTAGCGAAACCCGGGCGCAACCACGTATCCGCCGGGGATGCGCGAGGGCCACGAGGACGGGAAGAATCCGGCGAAGCACCGAAGACCGGCATTGCCGGCGACTTCCCAGATCGTCTCCGCACCGATCGATTCCGAATCCTCGGCCCGCAGGCGCGGGGCGTCCCACGGGTCCGTCTTGGCCCGGACGCTCCAGCCGCCCAGGCCGTGGGTGCCGGTCGTTGCTCCGGTGAGCACCGATGCCCAGTTGGTTGGGGTCCAGGCGGGGATCGTGCAGAGCAGGCGGTTGGTGGAGCCGCGCTCCAACAGGTCCGCGAAATTCGGCAATATCCCTTCGGCATTGAACTTCCGCAGTAGTAGCAAATTCATGCCGTCGAAACCCAGATGCAGCAGGCGCTTTCCGGACACCGGAGCCTCCCTTCCCGTTGGGGAGGCATTATGCCGCAACCGGCGGCTACTCGCGGAGGCGCGCGATCCGTTTCTGGGCCCGCCGCTTCAGTTTCGCGTCAGTGTCCGACCCGAGCACCGTCCGGAAGTCCGCCAGCGCCGCCTCGGGCTCGTCCAGATCTTCGTGGGTTGCACCGCGGTTGTAGTAGCCGCGGGGATCGTCGGGAGCCATTTCGATCGCCCGCGTGTAGTCGGCCAGAGCGTCATCCAGTTGATCGCTGGCGCGATAGGCGCTGCCGCGGTTGAGCCGGGCGCTGGCGTTCTCCGGGGCCAGGCGGATCGCCTCCGAATAGGCGAAGATCGCCGATTCGGTGTCACCGTGCCGCATCGTCGCCACTCCCAGGTTGTAGAAGGCGTCGGCGTTGGTGGGGTCCAGTTCCACAGCGTCGGCGAAATTGCCCACGGCGGCTTCGATATCGCCCTGGCGCCCGTTGATGCGGCCGATCTCCAGGTGCGGCCGGGCGTCGCCGGGATCGCGTTCGATAATGGCCTGGTAGTCGCGTACCGCCAGCGAATACTGCCGCAACTTGCGGTAGGCGCGGGCCCGACTCAGGTACGCCGCCTTGGCGTCAGGCTCCAGCCCGATCACCTGTTTGAAGTCGGCGATCGCCTCGCGCAGCTTGCCCTGGTCTTCGAGCAATCGACCCCGCGCGAAGTAGGCGTTGAAGTCCTCCGGGCTCAGCTCGATCACCCGTCCGTAGTCCGCGATCGCCTCGTCCGGCCGGCCGAGCCCGATGTTGGCCATGGCGCGTCCGGATGCTGCCGACGGATCACCCGGATCGAGCCGGAGCGCCGCGTCGAACTGCACCAATGCCTCGGCGAAGCGATCTTCGCCTAGCAGCGTATAGGCGGTCTCGAGCGGCTCTTCGGTCATGGCTCCTGATGGGGAATGCAGGGGTACGCTTCCCCCACCGATCAGTGTACACAGGCCGGGACCGGCGAGGCCCCGGGAAGGCTACTCCCGATCCGTGGCCGCGGCGGGCACCTCCGCGGGCCCTGCCTGCCAGGTCGAGGTGATACCGGCATCGACGAATGCCTGCACTATCGCGGGATCAAAATGACTCCCAGATTCTTCGCGCAGGATCTCCAGCGCGCGCTCGGCGGACCAGGCTTCGCGATACGACCGTTCCGACGTCAGCGCGTCGAACACATCGGCCACAGCGATGACCCGAGCATCGAGGTGAATCGCGTCCCCTTTGATCCCGTCGGGGTAGCCGGAGCCATCCATCCGTTCGTGGTGGTGGCGAATTCCGGGAATGAACTCGTGCAGCGACGGCACGCCTTCGACGATGGAATGCCCGGCGGCGGGATGGGCGCGGATGGCGGCGAATTCGTTGTCATCGAGCGGGCCCTCCTTGTTGAGCACATGCTCCGCCAGGGCGATCTTGCCAATGTCGTGGAGGACCGCCGCATTGCGAATCCGCTCGACATCACCTCGAGGGAGGTCGAGTTGCGTGGCCAGCTCGGTCGAGTAGTCGGCGACCCGGGAGGAGTGGCCCCGGGTGTAGAGGTCCTTCGCCTCAACCGCTGCCACCAGCGCGATTGTGGCTTCGTTGAAATTGTCGGCGACGCGTTCGCGGGCCTCGCAAACGCTGAGCCCGTCGAATATCGTCGAGATTTCGCGAGTGCGACGGAACTCCAGCAACAAAGCGTAGGCAACCACGCCAAATCCCGCCAGCAGCAGGATGTGGTAGATCCACCAACTGGCGTGCCACAGCGGCGAGACCATCATCAAGATCTGCGAATCGACAAAGAGGATCGCGCCCAGGATCAACGCGACGACCACGCCGGAGTCGCGTCGCCGCAGCAGGCGGAGGTATTGCAGGATGGCGGCCCCGAACAGGACCACGGTGCCGCCCATGATCGTCGGAATGAGCGGGAAGCCCGTCTCCGCGCCGAGCGCGGACCCGTAGCCGTAGCCGTAGCCGGCGGAGTCTCCGGTTGCAGCCGCGACGCCTGGCATTATGGCCGGTTCCACGAAGAGCAGGACGACGTAGGCAGCGTATGCCGCCAGCCAGGCCGTGCTGATGGCCCAGCGATAGCGGACCAGCAGCCGCTCGAAACGGTAGTTGTAGGGAATTGCGCTAAGCCCGAAGAACAGCGCCCCGACGGCCAGACTGGTCGGCGGCGAGGTCGAGAAACTGGGGTGCGACGCTCCCAGCAATACGTTCTCCGTGGCCAGCGAATGCAACAGGAACACGCTACTGATCGACAGGAGACCGAGCCCGGCGAAGAAGACCCAGATATCGTCCCGACCAACCGACGCCCGCAGCACCACCGCCGCGGCCAGTAGTCCCACCACGGCCGCCAGGGAGACGATCCAGAAATGGAACGTGGTCGCCTGGAGACGCGGGTCCAGGTCGGGGACCGTTCGCAGCAGGTAGAAGACCAGCAACGGTCCGAGCAATGCCAGCAAGGTAGATATCAGGAATTGCGGGCGGCGGGCCATACCGGGCCCGGTGCCGGGTTTGGACGAGCTCATACTCAAGATCGGTCTCTTTTGTCGCTTCTCCTATCGGCGCGCGAACGCACCGGCCACTACCCGACAAGCCTATGTGAATTTGCATCGCGAACCCGCGTCGATTTTGCGCCGTCGCCGGGCTCCGGGAGAAGCCCGGACACAGGTGCGGCGAGTGCGTACCGACCACTCGAATCGGATAGCATTGACGCCGGGGGGTCGCCCCCATTTGGCGGTCCGCGAATCGGCCCGACACCGCAGCCCAAAGAGGAACCCCTTGGCCCTATCCGCACTTCCTGGCGAAATCGCGCTTTGACGGAGATCGGCTAACTCATGCCGCTGATGCAGGCGGCCAACAACCCGCAGTTCTTCCTGGCGCTGGCGGCATCGTTCCTGGTCGCGATTACCCTGCACGAAGCCGGCCACGCCTTCTTTGCCGGCTGGCTGGTCGACGCGACGCCGCGTTTTCGCGGCCGGCGGACGCTCAACCCGATTCCGCATCTCGATGTCTTCGGCACTCTGGCCCTGGTGGTCGTGGGCTTCGGCTGGGGAAAGCCAGTGCCAGTGAACCCCACCAATCTGCGCGGCGGCCCGTTGCGCGGCATGGCCATCGTCGCCATTGCGGGACCGGCCGTGAACCTGCTAACGGCCATCGCCATTGCCGTGCTGGGCCGGACCGGAATGATCGACGGCATTCAATGGGAATTCGGATTGGTCCTTCTCGCTACGCTATTCCAGGTCAGCATCCTGCTGGCTATTTTCAATCTCATCCCGGTGCCGCCACTGGACGGATTCACGCTCCTGCTGGCATTTGTCAATCGCGACACCGCCTACCGGCTGCGGGCCAACAACCGACAGATCACCATGGTGTTCTTTGGCATTATCCTGCTGGCCTACTTCCTGAAATTCGACCTCCTGGGCAGGGTAATCGGGCCGCCCGCCAGCTTCATCGCCAGGCTCCTCATCGGTGCCTAGGTACCGGATCGGACAGTTTCTGCGCGCCCTCCGCAATCGTCGCGCCGTCGTACTGTCACCGCAGGTGAACGACCTGCTCTCGGAAAGGGAACTGCAGCTGTTCCGCCGGATGGCGCCAACTGACCAGGCCCACTCGCTGGCCGTGTTCCGACGCCTCGCCGAAGTCGCCCCGGACAATCCCGACCTGCACTGCGCCGGCCTCCTGCACGATGTTGGCAAAGGCCTGCCTTCGTTGACCCAGCGAGTCGCGTACGTGCTGGTCAATGCGATTCAACCGGCCTCGCTGGCCGGCCGGGGTAGAATCCCCGGGAGAAGCCTTCGCGGCGGACTGACCGCCATGGCTCGCCAGGCCGAGGCCGGGGCAAAGTTCCTGGAGGTGGCGGGCAGCCGGTCGCGCGTCGTGGAAATCGTGCGGAAGCAAGGAGACTCTGAAGACCCGGATGCTGCCCTGCTGGCAAGGATTGACGGGCAGTGCTGACTGACTGGCGGACCGGTACCAGAGCGTCGGCACTGGCGGATTTTCACCTCTCGCTTTCCGAGTTCGACGGCCCCTTCGATCTCCTCCTCCACCTGGTCGAGAAACAGGGATTCGACATCACCACCCTGTCGCTGGTCGGGGTCACCGCCCAGTACCTCTCGTACGTCGAGGAACTGGACGAGTCGTACACCGAAGCAACGTCGGAGTTTCTCGCGATCGGCTCGCAACTCTTATTGCTGAAATCGCGAGCCTTTCTACCGAAGAGCGAGCAGGACCCCGAAGAACACGACGAGGCCGCGGCGCTGGCCGAGCGATTGCGGGTCTACGGGGCGTTCCGGAAGATGGCGCACGAACTGGATCGCCTGCAGGAAGAGGACACCCCGCTGTTCGTCCGGCTGGCGCCTCACCAGATCGACCCGGAGGTCGTGGCCGACGCCGGGACCGTGGACGAATTGGTGGCGGCGATTCACGAGATGCTTCATCCGGCCGAGCCCGCCGAAGACCCGGTGGCAATCCCGACGATACGTTTCAGTCTCCCGGAACGCATCGCCACCGTCCGCGATCGTCTCAAGAAGTCAGAGCGGCTCGAGTTCAGTGAGCTCGCCGCCGAATGCCACTCCCGGATCGAGATCGTCTACACCCTGCTGGCGACGCTGCATCTGGTGGCCGACCGGGAGATCGCCATCCGCCAGCGCAAGCCCTTCGGCCCGATCCAGATTGAATTGGTCGAAGATGCCTGACACCGGCGAACAGCCCCAAATGGCTCCGGACCCGGCTGCCGCCGATACCGACCTGGCGCTGGATTTTGGGTTGCGCGATGTCGTCGAGGCGCTGCTGTTTGTCAGCGACCGCCCGCTCGCGCCGAGTCGGATCGCCGAGGTGCTCGACGAAGATGTGGACCGGGTAGCGGCCACACTGGAGGAACTGCGCGGCGACTACCAGCAGGGCGGGCTGCGCATTCTCGAGCACGACGGTCGCTTTCAAATGGCAACGGCCCCGGACGCGGCCCCGTTCTGCCGTGCCCTGTTGGGTTTGGAACCCAACCAGCGTCTGACGCAGGCCAGCCTGGAGACCCTGGCGATCGTGGCCTACCGGCAGCCGGTCGAAGAGGTCCGGGGGGTCAACTCCGACAGCCCGCTATCGCGGCTCCTGGCCTATGGGCTGGTGAGCGCGATCGGCCGCAGCAGTCGGGTGGGGCGCCCCATGCTTTACGGTACGACAGCCGGCTTCCTGGCCTATTTTGGAGTCGATTCCCTGTCCAACCTGCCCGAGCTGGATCTACCCGACTTCAGCGCCCCATCGCCGGACTACGTCGAACCGGAACTCGATGCGGCCACGGCCGAGCCGGTAGATGAAGACGATTCTGTCGATCAGGCGGAACCGCGTGATCAGGCCGAGAGCACAGACGTCCACGAGTCACCTTCTGATGGCGAACCGTACGACTCGAAGGAAGCTCCTACTCAGGGGGGGCCATTCGACCAGGCCACCTCACCGGAGCCGGCTGAGGGACCCGAAACCAGCGCCTAGCGCTTGGTGTACTGCGGCGCCTTTCGGGCCCGTTTCAGACCGGGTTTCTTGCGTTCCTTGGCGCGCGCGTCGCGCGCCAGCATCCCGGCGGGCTTCAGTTGCTTGCGGAAATCCTCGTTCAGCACGGTCAGGGCCCTTGCGATGCCCTGCCGGACCGCGCCGGCCTGGCCCGAAATGCCGCCGCCGCTGACCCGGATCGAGGCGCTGTAGGCGCCTTCCACGACCCGCAATGGCTCGGTGGCGTTCAGCAGATGGCTGCCGACCAGGAAATACTCTTCGATCGGTCGCTCATTAACGACGATGGGCCCCTCTTTGGCGAAAAGCCGCACCCGCGCCACGGACGTCTTGCGGCGACCGTTCGCGTAATAGTATTTGTCGGTGCTCTTCTTAGCCAATGTTGCTTCCCATATCCATTTCCGCAGGCTTCTGCGCTTCATGCGGGTGGCTCGCGCCGGCGTACACATGCAACCGGCCGAGTGCGTGCCGCCCCAGTTTGTTCTTCGGCAGCATACCCTTAACCGCACCGGTTATCACCCGGTCGGGATGCTTGGCCAGCAGCGTCTCGAGGTTCGTTTCCCGTATTCCGCCCGGATAGCCGCTGTGGCGGTAGTACTTCTTGTCGCTCAACTTGTTGCCGGTCACCTTGATCTTTTCGCAATTGACGATGATCACGTTGTCGCCGACTTCAAGGTGCGGAGAATAGGCGGGCTTGCCCTTTCCCAGTAGCAGTCCGGCCACTCGCGTTGCGAGCCGCCCCAGGATTTCTCCGTCCGCGTCGCCCAACCACCAGGTGCGTTCGATTTCGCTGGCGCGGACGCTGTGCGTCTTAGTTGACATCTATCTCCTCGAAAGCTCTGTCCGGTTGGCCGGTGCTCTGGAACGGATCGTAGCGGTCGCCGTATTCAATCTCGGTCAGGAAGAGCCCCGCGGCCGGGGCGGAAGGCGCCACCGGAGATTCCCCGGCGCGATCCACAATCGCCTGAAAGTCTTTCACCGACCAGCGCCCCAGCCCGACCTGCACGAGGGCGCCGGCGATCCGCCGCACCATGCGCTTGGCGAACGCGTTGGCCGAAACCCGGATGTGGACCAGGTCGCCCTGTCGCCAGCAAACGCAGTCGGTGAGCCGGCGGGTGACCGGGCCGTCGGTCTCAATCACGAAGTTCGCAAAGTCGTGAATGCCCACCAGTTGCTGCGCGGCGGCATTCATGGCCTCAATATCCAGGCGACGGGCGACGTGCAGCCCCCGGCCCCGCGCCAGCCCCGGTCGGGCGGTGCGATTGAGTACCCGGTATTCATAGGTCCGGGCGGAGGCGTTGCGGCGAGGATCGAAATCGGCGTCGCATGCCCGGGCGTCGAGCACGGCGATGTCGGCCGGCAACAGGGCGTTCAGGCCACCCGCCAGCCGGTCCGTGGACAAAGCATCCGGGTGGTCAAACGCCACGACCTGCGCCAGGGCATGCACCCCGGCATCGGTACGTCCCGCCATCTCCACTCTTCCGCAGCCCGGCGCGATCCGCTCCAGAACCGCCTCGATGGCGCCTTGAACCGTCGCTTCCCCGGGCTGGAACTGCGACCCGGCGTAGCCGGAGCCGTCATATTCGATGGTCAGCCGAACCCGCGCCATGCCTATACCAGTTCGATCCGAACGATCGGGGCGGCATCGCCGGGACGGGGCCCAAGGTTGTACATGCGGGTGAAACCGCCGTCGCGATCCTCAAAGCGTTCCGACAGATCTCCGAAGAGCTTGTCGATAACTTCTTGATCGGGCAGGCGCGATATGGCCTGCCGGCGCGAATGCAGGTCGCCCTTCTTGCCCAGGGTGATCAGGCGGTCCACGTGCGACCGCAGCTCCTTCGCCTTGGCCTGCGTGGTCCTAATGCCCTCGTGCAGCAGCAGCGAGCGCGCCAGGTTGCGCAGCATGGCCTTGCGGTGCCCCTGGGCGCGATCGAAGCGCCTCTTGCGAGCCCGGTGCCTCATTTGCCGTTCTCAGACGGGATTTCGCCACCCCGGACGGTCAGGCCCACTTCCGCGAGCCGCTCGCGCAGCTCGACCACCAGCTTGATTCCCATGCCGCGAAGATCGAATAGCTCGTCTTCGGACATTTCCACAAGTTGCTCCACGGTGTCGATGCCGTGCCGTTTGAGGCAGTTGAGCGCCCGGTTGGAGAGCTTCAACTCCTCAACCGGGGTCTGCGGTTCCGCCTCCTCGACCTCTTCTTCGGGGATCGCCGCCGGGAGAAACTCCTCGGGGTTGGCCACCTTGACCATCAGCGAGTAGGAGTCCACAAGAATGCCGGAGGCTCGCGAAACCGCCTCTTCCGGCGAGATCGTGCCATCCGTCCATACCTGCACGGCCAGTCGATCCCAGTCGGTCGACTGCCCGACCCGGGCGCGCTCGACCCCGTACTGGACCCGGTGGACCGGCGTGAACCGGGCATCGAGTGGGATGACGCCGATCTGCTTGTCGGACTGCTCCTCGGCGCCGACATAGCCGACGCCGCGTTCGATAACCAGCTCGACACGCAATGTCCCGCGCTTCTTGTCCAGCGTCGCCAGGTGATGATCGGGGTTGATGATCTCAACCTCCGGCCCCACCTGGATGCTGGCGTCGGTCACCTCTCCGGGCGCCTTCACTTCGATCAGGCCGGCGATCGGCCCGTCGGCGTGGACGCGCAGCCGGACTTCCTTCAGGTTGAGGATGAACTGGGTGACGTCCTCGCGCATGAACGCGAGTTCGGAAAACTCATGCAGGACGCCATCAACGCTGATGCGAGTGATGGCCGCGCCCGGCATGGAGGAAAGGAGCACCCGGCGGAGCGGGTTCCCGATGGTGTGCCCGTATCCTCGGGGTAGCGGTTCTACGACAAAGTGCCCGTGCCGGTCCCCGGCTTCGACCACGTTGATTGTCGGCATCGGATGTTCGGCTGCCAACTATTACCTCCGGCTTTGGGTCATGACCGGCCGTTCCCGGCGGTCACGCTTATCTTGAGTAGTATTCGACAATTAGTTGCTCGTTGACGACTACGTCGACCTGGTCGCGCTCGGGCAGCGCGATGACTTTGCCCGATTTCTTTTCCACGTCCACGCTGACCCAGGCCGGGCGCCCGATATCCGAGGCCCGTTCCTGCGCAATGACAAATATGTCCAGGTCATCGCTGGCCGGTCGCACCGTGATTTCGTCGCCCATTTCCATCAGGCGCGAAGGTGATTTCACTGGCTTTCCGTTGACCCGGAAATGGCGATGAGTGACCAGTTGCCGCGCCTGCTTCCGCGACGTAGCGAATCCCATGCGATACACGACGTTGTCCAGCCGTGATTCCAGGATCTGGAGGAGATTTCCGCCGGTCAACCCGGCCGTCTTCTCCGCCAACCGGAAATAGCGGCGGAACTGTCGCTCCATCAACCCGTACGCCCGACGGACCTTCTGCTTCTCGCGAAGCTGGACCGCGTATTCCGACATGCGCCGCCGCATGGGCCGCATTCCGCCGGTCTGCCCGGGGGGCAGGTTGCGGCGCTCGATGGCGCACTTGGGAGTGAAGCAACGGTCGCCCTTCAGGAATAGCTTCATGCCTTCCCGGCGACAGAGTTTGCAATTCGGGCCGGTATAACGTCCCATGCTATTCAGCCCTCCCGACCGGCTGACGGCTTGCGCGGATCATATGCGTCTCCGCTTCGGTGGCCGCGGGCCGTTGTGCGGCACGGGGGTGACGTCGGAGATGCCGGTCACCTGCATTCCGGCGGCCTGCAGCGCTCGAATCGCCGCGTCCCGGCCACTGCCGGGCCCTTTGACGAACACGCGAATCTTGCGCATCCCCATATCCATCGCCTGCCGGGCGGCGTCTTCGGAGGTCATCTGGGCGGCATAGGGCGTACTTTTGCGCGATCCCTTGAACCCCACGCTACCGCCGCTCGACCAGCACACGGCGTTGCCCTGCGGGTCGGTGATGGTGACGATGGTGTTGTTGAAGGTCGCCTGAATGTGCGCCTGTCCTTCCGGCACAATCCGGGCGTCGCGCCGTCGCCTGCGTCTTTCTGCCAAGTCTGTCCTCCAGAGCCGCGGTTCTACCGCTTAATGATTCGTTTTCGGATGCCGATCGAACGGCGATGGCCGCGTCGGGTTCTTGCGTTTGTGTGGGTGCGCTGCCCGCGCACCGGCAGGTTCAGTCGATGACGTATCCCGCGGTAGCAGCCGATCTCCCGCAGCCGGCCGATGTTCAGCGCGACCTCGCGGCGAAGTTCACCCTCCACCTTGTGCTCGCGGTCGATCACTTCGCGGATACGGCTCAACTCGTCCTCGGTCAGATCCCGTACGCGCACCGTGCCATCGGCATCGGCGGTGGTCAGGATCTTCTTGCTGGTCGTCTGGCCGATGCCGAAGATGCGCTGCAGCGCGATCATCACCGGCTTCTCCACCGGTACGTCAACTCCCGAGATACGTGCCATACGGGTTGCCCCCTAGCCCTGTCGCTGGCGGTGTCGGCGGACTTCGCAGATCACCATGACCACCCCGCGTCGGCGGATGATCTTGCACTTGTCGCACCGTGGTTTTACCGAAGCGGATACCTTCATGATCGATTCCTCATAATCATCAACCGCCGACCGGCAGACGCCAGGTGATGCGCCCACGGGTGAGATCGTACGGGGAGAGTTCGACTCGTACCCGGTCGCCGACGCCGATGCGGATGTAGTTCAGCCGCAGCTTCCCGGAAAGATGCGCGAGCACCGTCATGCCGTTGTCCAACTCGACGTTGAACACGGTGTTCGGCTTGGATTCGCGAACCACTCCTTCAACTTCAATTACGTCTTTCCTCTTTGCCACAGTCTCTATTCTCTCGCCCGCAACACTCAGGCGAGCGTCAGTATTTCCGGCCCGGTCTCGGTGACCGCAACCGTATGTTCATAATGGGCCGACAGACTTCCGTCCGCGGTCCGAATCGTCCATCCGTCCGGGTCGGCCCTGGTGTGAATCGTACCGACGTTCACCATCGGTTCGATGGCGATCGTCAGCCCGACTTCCACTATTGGGCCTGATTCCGCTGAGCCGAAATTCGCCACCTTCGGGGCCTCGTGCAAACTACGGCCGACACCGTGGCCCACGAACTCCCGAACAACCGCATAGCCGTTTGCTTCGGCATGCTGTTGAATGGCGTGACCCACGCGTCCCAGTGGCTTTCCCACTTCCAGCGCGGCTATCCCCTTGTCGAGCGCCTCACTGGTGGTTTTGAGCAGGGCGGACGCTTCCGGTCCGCACTCTCCCACCCGATACGTTCGCGCAGAGTCTCCGTGCCAGCCATCTAGGATAGCGCCACAGTCAACCCCAAGGATATCCCCTTCTGCGAGAATTTGGCCATTGGGTATTCCGTGGACGATCACGTCGTTCATGGACGAGCAGATGCTGGCCGGAAATGGCGAGTCCGGATCATGGGCGTTTGGGTAGCCCTTGAACGACGGTGTCGCCCCATGCCCGCGGATCGTGTCCTCCGCGAACCGGTCAAGATCGGCCAGCCGCACCCCGGGTTCGATCATAGTCTCGAGCCCGTCGAGGACTTCGGCGACGATCCGTCCCGCCGCCCGCATCAGTTCGATTTCGGCAGCGGTTTTCAGTCGAATATCGCTCATCGCACCGCTACCCGAACCTTGTCCAGGATCTCATCGTGGACCGCGTCCATTCCCTGGTTGCCGTCGATTTCCACCACGACATCTCGGTCTCGATAGAAAGCAACCAGCGGGCGGGTCAGCTCGTCGTAAACTTCGATGCGATGCCGCACGACGTCCTCGGAGTCATCCGCTCGGCCTCGCAACGACAACCGCCGCATGATCTCCGCTCTGTCAATGTTGATGTGAACCACCGCGTCGAGCTTCTGGCCCAACTCGCCGAGGCTCTCTTCGAGGCGGACGGCCTGCCCGAGCGTTCGCGGGAAGCCATCCAGCAGGATGCCGCGCCCGCGCCCGGTCAGATCTTCGATATGTTCAATCATGACCCGGCACACCGTCTCGTCCGGCACCAGCTCGCCACGCTCGAAGAATTCAGCCGCGGCAAGCCCCGCTTCGGTTCCCTCGGCCGCGGCTTTGCGAAACGCGTCGCCCGACGACTCGTGGGCAATGCCAAGCTCTTCGGAGAGGCGGACGGCCTGGGTGCCCTTTCCCGATCCCGGTGCACCAAGCATCATCATAAGCAGCAATTGATCTGGCATATTGGGTTCTTCATTCTCATTTCAGGAATGACTCGTAGTCCCGCATCATCAGTTGTGACTCAAGCTGCTTCATAGTGTCGAGGACGACCCCGACAACGATCAGCAACCCGGTACTGCTCAGCGCAACCGTTGTCACTCCGGTGAACACCCCCACAAAAAAAGGCATGATCGCGATCGTCGCGAGGAATACCCCACCTGCCAGCGTGAGTCGATTCAAGATGCGTCCCAGGTAGCCGGCCGTCGGCCGCCCGGGTCTGATGCCAGGAATGAAACCTCCGTTCTTCTGCAAAGTCTCGGGTAGATTCTGCTGGTTGAAAACCACGATCGTATAGAAGTACGTAAACGCGATCACCAGCAAGAACGTGAACATCCAGTACATGAAATTGGCCGGGCTGAACCAGCTGGCCATCGTGCCGGAGATGCTCGACAACCAGCCGATCTCGGACGTCTGCAGGTAGCTGGCGATCGTGCCCGGCAGAAGCATCACCGAGAAGGCGAAAATCAGCGGGATCATCCCGGCCGAGTTGATCTTCATCGGAATGTGCGTCGACTGCCCGCCGTAGAGCCGGTTGCCGCGGACCCGTTTGGCGTATTGGACCGGGATGCGCCGCTGGCCTTCTTGGATGAAGACGATTGCCGCGACCATCAGCAGCCCGATGCCGGCGAAGATTGCGAGCCCGGTGAGGCTGTCTCCCCCAAAGAGTGACTGCCCCAGCGCCTGCGGCGCACCGGCAATGATCCCGCCCAGGATGATGATCGAAATGCCGTTGCCAATGCCGCGCTCGGTGATGCGCTCGCCCAGCCACAGCAGGAACATCGTGCCTCCGGCCAGCACCACCAGCATCGAGAGCACACTCAGCGGGGCCAGGTTCGGGTCGATCGGCGAGGGCGATGCCTGGCGCAGGATAGTGATCTGGCCGACCCCCTGCAGCATCGCCAGCGGCACCGCCGCCATGCGCGTGTACTGCGCGATTCGCTGGCGCCCCGCCTCGCCGCCGTTGCGCGCCATATCCCGCAGCGGTGGAATCATCGGCTGCAAGATGTTCATGATGATCGAAGCGGTGATGTAGGGGTAGATCCCCAGCGCGACGATCGAGAAGTTCTCCAGCGCGCCACCGGACATCAGGTTCATGAAACCGAGCAGCTGGTTGCCCTCGAACTGCTGCCGTAGCGCCTCCAGGTCAATCCCGGGCATCGGGATGTGCGCCACCACCCGGAACACCAGCAGCATGCTGATCGTGAACACGATCTTTGCCCGCAGATCGGGCAGTTTAAGTGCGGTGACGGTCGCCTGAATCATCTGAAAATCCGGGGGCTGCGGTTAGGCGTCGTCGGAAGCGTCCCCGCCTCCAACCTCTTGCTCGGGTCGGTTCTCGATCTTCTCGACTTTCCCACCGGCCGCTTCGATCTTGGCGATCGCGGCAGCCGAGAAGTGCGTGGCCCGTACCGTCAGTTTCTGGCTCAGCTCGCCGCGGCCAAGGATCTTGATCGGCCCTTTGCGCGCCAGTCCCCGTGCGACCAGGTCCGCCGGCTCAACCACGTCTCCGGCGGCAAACACGTTCAGCGCTTCCACATTCACCGGCTCGAACCGCACCGTACTGCGCGGGTTGTTAAATCCCGGCAAGCGCGGAAACCGCATCAGGATCGGCGTCTGACCGCCCTCAAAACGGGCCTTGCGGCGTGCGCCGGCGCGCGAATTGGCGCCCTTTTGGCCGCGACCGCTGGTCTTGCCGGAACCGGAGCCATTGCCCCGGCCCACCCGGCGGCGGGCCTTCTTCTTGCCGCCCATGCGGGTAATGTCGTGAATCTTGAGGTTGGGGATTGTGTCGGCCATCGTCTAATCCGCCGAATCGGCCGAGGAGACCTCGACCAGGTGGCGTACCGAGGTCACCATGCCCCGAATCGCCTCGTTGTCAGGTTTTTCGACCGTCTGCCCCAACCGCGTTAACCCGAGCGCCCGGACCGTGTCCTTCTGGCGCCGTCGGTTGCCGATGACGCTCTTTACCAGCGTGATCCTAAGCACGGCGCGTATCCAGTTCGGGGTCATCCGGGTCCGGTATTCGAAGCTTGGTGCCCGGCGGGATTCGCAGCGCCCCCAGCGCCACCAACGTCGCCTTGGCGACGTTCAGCGGGTTCGCCGATCCGAAGGATTTCGTGAGTACGTTCTGAATGCCGGCTGCCTCGACGACGGCGCGTACCGCACCGCCGGCGATTACCCCGGTGCCCGGGCCGGCCGGCCGCAGGATCACCTTCGACGCGCCGAAATGCCCCTCAACGTAGTGGAGGATCGTGCCGTCCACCCGCACCGGGTAGTCAACCATCGCCCGGCGCGCGCGTTCGTTGCCCTTGCGGATGGCTTCCGGCACTTCGCGCGCCTTGCCCAGGCCCAGTCCGACCTTCGTCTTCCGGTCGCCGACCACCACCACGGCATTGAAGCCGAATGTCCGGCCGCCTTTGACAACCTTGGCAACTCGGTTGATCCGGACTATTCGCTCTTCGTAGCGTTGTTTTTCACCATCGTCGCGTGACATTGAGATCCTTAGAAGCTAAGCCCTTTTTCGCGAGCGGCATCGGCCAGCGCCGCCACCCGCCCGTGATACTTGTGTCCGCCGCGATCGAAGACGACCGCCTTGATGTTCTCTTCCAGCGCCCGGCTGGCGATCAGTTCGCCGACCGCGCCGGCGCTGTCCGTCTTGGTCCCGCCGCTTTTGCCGCGCAGCTCCGGGTCGCAGCTGCTCGCCGCCGCCAGGGTGTGCCCGCGGGTATCGTCGATGATCTGCGCGTAGATGTGCCGCGCGCTACGGAAGACACACAGGCGCGGTCGCTCCGGGGTGCCGTGCATGCGGCGGCGAAGTGAAGCGTGCCGGCTCTTGCGGAGATTCCGTTTGGTTCTGGTGGCCATGCGTTCGCTGTCCCGATTACGTGCCCAGGGCGCCGATGGCGGCTTTGCCCGGTTTGGTCCGTACTACTTCGTCCGAGTATCGAATCCCTTTGCCCTTGTAGGCGTCCGGGGGGCGAATCATCCGCAGTTCGGCCGCCGTGCGACCGATCAGTTCTTTGTCAATCCCGCGCACCTGCACCCGGTTGTTGCCCTCGACCACCAATTCCACGCCCTCGGGCGCGGCGAAGACGACCGGATGGGAGAAACCGAGCTGCATTTCGATACCGGTCGGGTGTTGCTCAACCCGGTAGCCGGTGCCGACAATGTCAAGCGTCTTTCGGACTCCCTGCGACACGCCGTCAACCATATTGGCGACCAGCGTCCGGCTCAGGCCGTGCAGTTCGCGGTGGCGGCGTTCGTCGGATTCGCGGGTCACGATCAGCACCCGATCTTCCTCACGGACGCTGATGCAGGACTCCAGCTTCACGGTGAGCTTGCCCAGCGACCCGGTCACCTCGATGGTTCCGTCCGCCTGGCCCCACTCAACCCCGTCGGGGAGCGGTATTGGTCTTTCGCCTACTCGTGACACGGGACCTCCCGGGCGGCCGAGCCGGCTACCAGATGTGGCAAATCACTTCTCCTCCGAGTCGCCGGCGGTATGCCTGCGAGCCGGTCATCATCCCCTGGGACGTGGACAGTACGCTGGCCCCGACCCCA
Organism: uncultured Chloroflexota bacterium; assembly: GCA_964474495.1. GTDB lineage: Bacteria > Chloroflexota > UBA11872 > UBA11872 > VXNJ01 > JASLPR01. The sequence goes on along the minus strand of CAYYTN010000007.1, from coordinate 1,411 downwards.
CCCATCACTCGCGGGATGTTGGTCGCGCCGGTGTAGATGCGCAGCCCTGGCTTGCTGATCCGTTTCAGCCCGCTGATGGCCGGGCGGCGTTCCTCGTCATACTTCAGATCGATGCGCAGCAGCGGCTGCGGCGGCTCTTCGATGATCTCGAAGCCGCCGATGAACCCCTCAGCCTCAAGGACCTTGACAATCGCCACCTTGGCCTTGGCCGAGGGCAGGGTCAGGCTTTCGTGGTCCGCCTTGCAGGCGTTGCGAATGCGCGTCAGCAGATCCGCGATCGGATCGCTGGCGGTGAATCTTCGTTGTGACGTAGCCATTGTGTTACCCGCTACCAGCTAGACTTGGTGACGCCGGGAACCAGCCCCTGCAGGGCTCGTTCGCGGAGACAAATGCGGCACATTCCGAACTTGCGCATGTAGGCCCGCGGCCGCCCACAGATACCGCACCGGTTCCGGAATTGCACCTTGAACTTCGGTGGCCGCTTCCATTTTTCAATTTTGCATTTCTTGGCCAACTACTGGTTACCTTCCCCGGCTAGGCCGCGTCACGGTGGAACGGACAGCCCATCATTTCCAGAAGGGCCATGGCTTCAGAATCATTCGGCGCCGAAGTCACGATGGTGACCTGGAACCCGCGCACCCGATCGATCGTGCTGTAGTCAACTTCCGGGAAAATGAGCTGCTCGTCGAACCCGATCGAGTAGTTCCCGCGGCCGTCAAAAGCCGACCGCGACAAACCGCGGAAGTCCCGGACTCTTGGTATCGCGATTGTGAACAGCCGGTCCAGGAAGTGGTACATCCGTTCGCCGCGCAGAGTCACCATGCAGCCGACTCGCATCCCGGCGCGCAGGTGGAAGTTCGAAATGGCCTTGCGCGACCGCGTGATGACCGGCCGCTGGCCCGCCATTATCGACATATCGCGCACCATCGCCTCGGGGGCGTTGGCGTTTTCGATCGCCTCGCCCAGACCCGAGTTCAGGACGATCTTCACCAGCCCCGGAACCCGCATCGTATTGTCCAGGCCCAGTTGCTTCATCAGGGCCGGCCGAATCTCCGTCTCGTACCGATGTTTAAGTCGCGATGCCACTAGCCGTCCATTACCTCTCCGCAGTGCTTGCAGGTGCGTACTCTGGACCCATCCGCCAGCGTTGAACTGCCCACCCGCGTCGCGCGGTCGCACTTCGGACACACCAGCATCACGTTCGACACTGGCAAGGGGGCGCTAAACTCTATGATCCCGGAGGGCTGCCCGGGGGCCCGGGGACGGGTGTGTCGCATGCGTACGTTCACGCCTTCCACAACTACCTTGCGGGCCTTCGGCATGACCTCGATGATCTCGCCGCGCTCGCCACGGCCGCGGCCGCGCGTCACGACCACCTGGTCGTTCTTCTTAATCTTCAAACCGGCCACGG
>CAYYTN010000006.1:5466-31559 GCA_964474495.1 uncultured Chloroflexota bacterium | reverse complement strand
TGATCGAGAGTGTCGGCGGATCGGCCGGCACGACCGCCCTGGCAATGCAGTTGGTGCGGCCGGGCGGAACGGTGGTGGTGGCCGGGGCGTTCTGGGGCGACGCCGGCATTCCGGCGCTGCCGGTGCTGGAAAAGGAGTTGCACGTGGTCGGCTCGCACACCTACTCGCGCGACGAGCAGGGCGTGACCGATTTCGAGCACGCGATCGAAATCCTGCGCGCCGACCCGGGTATCGCCGACATCTTGGTCACACACGAGTTCGGGATCGAGGACGCGAAGGAAGCCTATCGGACCGCCGGCGACAAGACGACCGGGGCGATCAAGGTGATCTTCACGCCGTAGCGGCGGGTCGCCCGCCGCGGGACCGGGTCGGGTTCCGGCCGGCGGCAACGCTCAAGGAGAGGTGACTCCCGGTGCTCAGTGGAATCCCCGGCGCGGCCGAGTACTACCGTCAATTCCGGCGGTTCCCGCGCAACGCCCGCCTGCTACTGGCCAGCACCTTCCTGGGCAGCCTGAGCGTGGGGACGTTCGCGGTCGGCTACAACCTCTACCTGGTGGAACTTGGTGTGCCGGGGGAGCGACTGGGGTACCTGGTGGGGGCCGGTTCGCTGGCGAGCGCGCTGGCGGCCATCCCGGCGGCGCTGCTGGCGCGGCAGATCGGATTGAAGGGGCTGATTCTGTGGGCGGCGGCGGCGCTGGCCGTCGGGACCGCCCTGCAAATCCTGCCGTGGACCTATTTCACGCTGCTGGCCGGCAACACCCTGGGCGGCGTCGGCGGGGCGATGTGGGCGGTGGCGCTGATGCCGCTGCTGGCCGCCAGTACCGACGACGAGGGCCGGCCCTACCTGTTCACCTTCTCGGCCCTGATCTTCCTGGGGGTGACCCTGGCCGGCAATGTACTGGCCGGATACGCTCCCCGCGCGCTGGCCGAGGCCGTCGGGACGAATCTCGACTTCGGCTACCTGGGGGTGCTGGGGGTGACCAGCCTGGTGAGCGGGCTGGGCCTGCTGCCGCTGCTGTTCCTGCGCCATGACGTGGCGGAGCAGTTGCCACCGCGCGAGGACCTGCGACTGGCCCTGCGGGAACGGGCGCTGCTGCTCAAGTTGCTGTCGATCCACGGGTTGATCGCCTTCGGGGCGGGCATGGTGATCCCGTTTCTGAACGTCTATTTCGTCAAGTCGCTGGGCATGGCCGAGGAGCAGTTCGGGCTGCTGGCCGGCGCCGGGGTGGCCAGCCGGGCGGCGCTGACGGTCCTGGGGCCGTTGCTGGCGGCCCGGTTGGGCATGGCGCGAACGGTGGGACTGACGCAGATGGCGTCGATTCCGCTGCTCCTGGTGCTGGGCTTCGCGCCGGGACTGGGGCTGGCCGCGTTCGCCTACCTGGCCCGCGGGGCCATCATGAACATGGCCCAGCCGCTGCGCAGCGCCCTGTACATGGAGTCGGTGACGGAGCGCCTGCGGGCCGGGTTCAACAGCCTGCTGCTGGTGGGCTGGGGAGTGGCCTGGGCGGCCGGGGCGGCCATCGGCGGCGGCCTCCTGGAACGCGAAATGCACGGGGTCCAGTTCGGGCTCACCGCGGGCCTGTACCTGCTGGCCAGCGCCGGCCTGCTGCGGCTCTTTGCCGGCGGCGTCAGACGCCGCGAGCAATAGGCGCTGGACCGCCGACCGGGTTGTCGGTCAGGCTGCCCCGCCGGGCTCCTCGGCGATACGTCGCCCGGTCGGCGGCCGGTCGTGGCTTTCCGGTTCCGGCGGCTGATCTTCGGGCTCCGGCTCGGGCTCGGGAGGATCGGACAACGGCTCCGGCGGATCCTCGCCGCGCAACAGCGCTTCCAGCGCGGGTACGTCCATCGTCTCGTGCTCGAGCAGGTACTCGGAAACGCGATCGAGGTCGTCGCGGTGACCGCGCAGGACCTCGGTGGCGCGCTCGTGGGCGCGCACGATGATCTCCGTGACTTCGTCGTCGATCTGCTCGGCGACAGCTTCGCTGTAGTTGCGGTTCTCGGCGATGTCTCGACCCAGGAAGACCAATTGCTCGGTCTTGCCAAAGGTTCGGGGACCCAACTTGCGACTCATGCCATAGCGGGTGACCATCTGCCGGGCGGTGTCGGTGGACCGCTCCAGGTCGCTGGAGGCGCCGGTGGTCACTTCGTCGAAGACCATCAACTCGGCGGCCCGCCCGCCCATCATTGTGGCGATCTGGTCCTCGAACTGGCTCTGCGACATCAAGGATCGATCCTCCGGCGGCAGGAACCGGGTGTAGCCCCCCATTCGGCCTCGGGGGATGATCGATATCTTGTGCACCGGATCCATCTCACCCATGAAATGGCCGACGAGCGCATGGCCGACTTCATGGAAGGCGGTGACACGCTTTTCTTTGTCACTGATGACACGGGTCTTGCGCTCGGGGCCGGCCACGACCCGGTCGATCGCCTCTTCAAGTTCCTTCATGCCTATCCGGTTCAGGTTGGCGCGAGCGGCGAGGATGGCGCCTTCGTTCAGCAGGTTTTCAAGATCGGCGCCGGTGAAACCCGAGGTTTCCTTGGCCAGCACCATCAGGTCGACGTCCTCCTCGAGCGGCTTGCCTTCCGAGTGGACGCGCAAGATGGCCTCGCGGCCGCGAATGTCGGGGCGGTCCAGGATGACCTGGCGGTCGAATCGACCCGGGCGCAGCAGCGCCGGGTCCAGAATGTCGGGTCGGTTGGTGGCGGCCAGCACGATCACGTTGGTTTCGCTCTCGAAGCCGTCCATCTCTACCAGTATCTGGTTCAGCGTCTGCTCGCGCTCGTCGTGGCTACCGCCGAGCCCGGCGCCGCGCTGCCGGCCGACCGCGTCGATCTCGTCGACGAAGATCAGGCAGGGGGCGTTTTGACGCGCCTTTTCGAAGAGGTCGCGGACCCGCGAGGCACCGACGCCGACGAACATCTCCACGAACTCGGACCCACTGAGGCTGAAGAATGGCACCCCGGCCTCGCCGGCCACGGCCTTGGCGAGATAGGTCTTGCCGGTTCCGGGCGGCCCGATCAGCAGCACGCCGGCCGGGATGCGGGCGCCGATCTTGGTGAACTTTTCCGGGTATTTCAGGAACTCGACCACCTCGGCCAATTCCTGCTTGGCCTCGTCGACCCCCTGCACGTCTTTGAACGTGACCGTGGGGCGGTGGCCGGAAATCATCCGCGCTTTGCTGCGCCCAAACGACATGGCCTGGTTATTCGACCCCTGGGCCTGCCGCATCATGAAGATCAGCAGGCCGACGATAAACAGAATCGGCAGGAATGAACCGAGGATCGTAAGCACGCTGCCGAACTGGCCGGGCTGCTTGTACTCGACATCGACGTTCTGGCCGACGATCAGGCCCAGGGCGTTGAGATCGTGAGAGACGTCGGTGTCACTCTTGATGGCAACGCGCTGGACACCGGTGCCGACGGCGTGCTCGACGCTGTTGCCGGCGATAACGAGCTTCGGCCGGGTGCCGGCATCGGCTTCAGCCTTCACCGACGCCAGCATCTGCGAGTAGGTGACCGGGTTGCCCCCGGGAGTCTCGCGGAAGACCATGAAAAGGACCGCCAGCACGGCCACGACGACCACCAGGTACACGAATCCGTTACGCATGAAGCGGTTGTTCACCGACGTTGGTCCCTTCCGAGCGGCCCAGGTTCCTGGCGATTTGATGAGGTGGTGCGTGTCATATCGGGGTCTCCGGCAACACCGTCCGCGTCAACCAAATCTACCAACGGTGGTCGCGTCGCCCCTGTTACCCGCATGACATGTTTGGAAAGATATGTCCCCGTCACGGATCCATGGTGATTGGCGGATCCTGATTCCGAGCGGCTGTCGACCGCCCGCCGGAACGCTCTCTTTCGTAACAGCAATGATATCACCGCGACGGGGATAATCCGTGCAATTTCCCGAACGCCCGGGGGCTCGCCGTCCGGGTCGGCGACGGGAGCGGTTCAGGATCGCCGGGGTCGCTGGTCCCGGTATTCGAGGCGCAATTCCAGGAGCCGGCGGCTCCCGGGGCGCACGCGGCAGAACTCGCCTATCTCCACGCCCGCGACCCAGGCGATGTGCCGGCCGGCGACCAGCAATGGCGTCAACGGGCGCCGCCAGGCCGGCACCCGTTTGCGCGCCAGGTAGTCGCCGAGGGCGGTGTCGGCATCCCGGCCGAAGGGCTGGAAGACGTCGGCCTTGAGACCTCCGCGAACCGACAGCGGCCCGGCGAGCCGGTCGCGATCGATGATGGCGACCAGGGGGTCGCGATCCCGGCCGTCCCGGTTGATGCCGGCGGCCAGGCGAGCGGCGGCGTCCCCCTCGGCCACCCGCGCGCTCAGGGTGGCGCCGAGGGCCGGTAGCTCGATCCGCCCGGGGACCTCGAGCGGGACCTCCCGGTCAGGATCTGCCTTCCAGTCGCCCGCCGGGGCAAACAGCAGCCGTCCGGCGGAGCGCATGACCTGCAGCGATTGGCCCAGCCGGATCGAGCCGCCCGACTTCGTCTCCAGGCAAAAGGCGGCCGCGGCATCGACATCGGCCCGCCGGGGGTACTCGCCGGATCGCTGCTCGGCGATTTCCCGCAGGACGGCCCCGACGACGCCGACGGGAAGTTCGGCGAGCGGCGCGCGATGGATTTCGAGGGCGCCCTGCAACTCCCGGGGGTCGCAGCGATCCAGGGCCTGGGCGGCGGCCCAGCGCAGGACCTCCACCTCGCCATCGAGGGTGTCGGCGGTCCGGGACAGTACCGCCTCGACGCCGGGGCGGATATCGCGCAACGCCGGCAGTACGCCGAGGCGGATGCGGTTGCGGTCGGCCGCCGGCTGCGCGTTGGTGGGGTCGTCGCGATACTCAAATCCGGCGACTTCCTGGTAGCGGACGATGTCTTCGCGGCCGATGGACAGCAACGGCCGGATGATGCGATCGGCGACCGGCCGCATGGCCCGCAGCCCGCGCAGGCCGCTGCCGCGCACCAGCCGGAGGAGCACCGTTTCGGCCTGGTCGTCACGGTGATGGGCGACCGCCACGAAACGGGCGCCGACTTCCTGCCGAACGGCCTCAAGGTGCCGGTAGCGAAGCAGCCGGGCCGCCTCTTCGATGCTCAGGCCGTCCTCCCGGGCGAACCCGGCGACATCGGCCGCCGCGGAATGAAAGGCGACGCCGGTCCCGGACGCGAAGTCGCGGACAAAGTCGCGGTCGGCGGCGCTCTCGGGCCGGAGTTGGTGATCGAAGTGGGCGATCTGGAATCGGATCCCGGTGGCGTCGATTTCCAGGGAGGCGTGCGCCAGGGCCATGGAGTCGATGCCGCCGGAGACGGCCAGCACGACGCTATCGCCCTCGCTGAGGCCGGCCTCGTGGCGGTAGAAGCGCTCCACTGATTCCACCAGCGCCGAAGGTTCCAACGGACGCCCTCCTGTGGCCCCCGGGACTAGCCGGTGCTGCCGAATCCGCCGCGGCTGCGGAGGCCGACATCGTCGACTTCTTGCCACTCGGCGCGTTCGGTCCTGACGATGATGCCCTGGGCGATGCGATCGCCGCGTTCAACCGTAATCGCATTGTCCGTCGGGTTCCAGACCTGGACCTTGACCTCGTCTTCGGGGCCGCGATAGTCGGAGTCGACCACCCCGATCCCGTGCGGGACGACCAGGCCGGTGCGCCGGGGGGTGCTGCTGCGCGAAGAGACCAGCAGCATGTGCTGACGGGGAAGTTGCACGACGACATTGCCGGGCACGAGCGCGAACGAATTCGGCGGCACCGCGGTCGCTTCCCGGGTGATCAGATCGAAGCCGACCGAGCCATCGGTTTCATAGCGCGGCAAGGGCAGGGATGGGTCGATCCGCTTGATATTGATCTTCACCAGGAGAAACCTGTCGGGGGCTAGTCGGAACCCGCCAGCTGCGCGATCCAGGCTCTAATGTAGCCGAAATCCAGCAGGCCCGGCGCCTGCTCGACAGCGGCTTCGGGGGCGGCGACCGCCCGGGCCACGGTCACGGGGCGTCGCTCCAGCTGTCCGCGAAGTTCCAGCGCGATGTCGTCGGCCTCGACCAGGCCGAGTTCGCGTTTGGCGGTGGAGATCACGAAGTTGTCCGACTCGCGAAACTTGACCAGCTCTTCAAGTACCAGGTTTTCCCGCCGGACCGCCTCGATCTGCGAGGTGAGTTGAGCCGAGCGGGCATCGGCGCGGGCCTGGGCCGGCGATGCCCCGGACTGGGTGACGACCAGGAACATCACCGCCAGGAAGACGATCACGGCCATGAGGCGGCCGCCGGATCGAACAACAAATCGCATGGATCGGGTATCTGCCCCCAGGGGACTGACGACGTCGACGCGATTCGGATTCTAGGCCGGGTACGAACTTTATGTCTAGCTACATCGCGGGCCCGCGCCTACCAGACGGCCTCCCGCACGGGTCGGTAGATCTCGAAGGTACTGACCTCGCGAATGACTCGTACCGGGTCGATCTCGGCAGTGAGTGACGAGCCCGGATGATGGGCGCCGCACCAGCGGCAGCGCAGGAAACCGGTGGCCGCGGCCGGCGCGAGGGTGACCGGGTCGACCTCGGCGAAGTAGTGGGCGCCGTTGAACCCGGGCGTCGGACAGGGGGGGACCGGTGCGGGCCGGCCGGGACTCCGCGGGAGTCGCCGCAGGACGTCGGCAAGGCGATCCGCGGACCGCGACGAGTCCAACGGCCGCGGGCACCGGGAGAGCCGCGAAGGTCGCCGGTCTGACCGGCCGCCGGGCGCGTCGAAAGGTTCGGGGCGGTGGGGGTCGCCCGGGGGTCGGGGATCGTTCATTTGGCCCGACCTCGCCGGCCGCGGCGGACCCGGCGACCGCGGGTGGAATCGGGCCGGGGCTCCTGACCGCCGGTGATGATGGTCAGGATCTGCTCGACTTCGGTCGGGGAGTAGATGCGATGGCCGTTGAGCGGATTGCGGCGCGCGCCGGGAATCTTGCCGTCGCGCTCGTAGTTCTTCAGTGTGCGCGTGCTGATTCCCAGGCGCTCGGCGACTTTGCCGATGGACAGGAGTACAGCGCCGTCGTTGACCGCGGCCTTTGCCATGGATCCCCCTTTGCCGGATCTGTTTCGGCTATGAATCTAGTAAATGAGAATCATATCTAGCATCTTGGAATCTGTCAAAGATCGCCGGGGCGAGGTTAGAGTGCGGGATGGCCTTGATGCTGACGTGGAAGGGGTGGACTATCGGCCGATCTCATTTTGTGGCACAATTTCCTGGATATTGGTATCATTTCTCGTTGATTCCATGTCCTACAGACAGGCAAGACGCAGGCGAAACGGTGGGGATCGGAGCAAGACTCAAGGAAACCAGGCTGGCGCTGGGGTTCACCCAGGAGCGCATGGCCGCGCATATCAACGAGCACAGCGGCAAGGGCAGCCGCGCGTCGGTATCGAACTGGGAGACCGGGCGGGCGGTGGAGGCGGAGGTGGTTCGGGTGTACGGCGAGCTTGCCGAGCAGCTCGGCCTGGCGGAAGCCGGCAGCGGGGCGCAGTGGGTTCTGGACGGCGAGACCGCCGCGCGTGACCCGAGCGTCGACCAGGTCATCCAGGACATGTCCGGCATCGAGTTGTTCCTGCGCTCGCAGCCCGATCTTTCCACCCGCGCCCGGCACCAGATTCGAGAGTTCTATCGCTCCGTCGTTCAGGAGGAACAGCGCGATCGCAAAGCCGAGGAGATCGCGGGCGACGACCAGGGCGCGTAGAGAACGTCGGCGGCTCGGGCCGCTGTCCGGCTCAGCAATCCTGGATGTGGCCGCGTTCCTGAATCGCTACCACCGGGTGCGGGTAATCCCCAAGCAAGGCTGGGACGACGAAATCTCGGCCGTGCTCTTCAGGCTGCCGGGCAGCGGGGCGATCGTGGTCGGCGTCAACGCCGCTCACCCACTGGGGCGGCGCAACTTCAGCCTGGCCCACGAACTCGGTCACCTGGTGCTCGGACATCGCGGGAACGGCGTCCTGTCGCGCAGTCCCGGGGTCGAGCGTGAGGCGGATCGCTTCGCCACCGAGTTCCTGCTGCCGGAGGGGCTGCTCGGGGCCTGGTGCCAGCAGTTTGATGTCCGTGCGCCGGGAAGGCTGGCGCAGCGGATCGGGCTCTCACGGGCGATGGTCGAGCGGCGTTTCGCGGAGTTGGGACTGGCCTGGCCGAACTCCGGCGGCTAGTCGGCAAACACAAATTCGACCAGTTCCGACGCGCCGAGTCGGGGGACGATCGCCCAGGCGCATCCGTCGGCGATCTCCAGTTCCGCCGGCGCTCCGGCCTCGACCAGATCGGCCCGCACCGGCGGCCGCCCGGCCGTGAACGTCAGGCCGACCGCGACATCGACCGCGTCGGCGGGAGCGCTGGCGATCCTCCGCACATAGGCGAATACCCGGGACTCGCCGTGCAGGACGTGCAGTTCGACGTCCGGGGTGGGGCGAAGCTCGACCGCGAAACCGCCGGCGGCCCGCCGGATCGCGTTGGCCAGCAACCGGCCGATGTCGGGGGTGTCGCCGGCCAGGGCGATTCGACCGATTTCACCGGCGCAGTAGATGACCCGACCGTCGTCCGAAACGAGCAGGAAGGGGATATCGGTCGCGAGCCGCCCGGCGTGGTCTTGAAACTCGAGGCTCATCAGGACGTCCCGATCGTCGGCCGGCCGCAGGATTGCCTGGCGATGCGCGGCGGGGATGACGAAGCCGGCCGGCAGCCCGGCAGTCAGCCAATCGTCGGACCCGGCGACCGCCGCGTAGTCGGGCCCGAGGGCGAGGATATGGCCGTCGAATTGGGCGTTGACCAGGCCGGCCAGGTCCCAGTCGCGACGCGGAATCCCGCCATCGTCGTTGAGACCGCTGGTGAAACTGGCCAGCAGGCCCCCGCCACCGGCGACAAACCGGCGGATGGCGTGAGCCTGGCCGTCGCCCAGGTCGCTGACGGCCGGCAGGGCAATCGCTTTGAATTCCTGCAGACGATCGATCTCCAGCAGAGATGCGGGCAACACCGTGAAGGCGATGCCGTAGGCGACGAAAGCCGCCGCGAATCCGAAGAACTCGTCCCGGCCCGCCTCAACGTCGACCCGGTCGGCCGCGACTCGGTCCGGCCACACCAGGGCGACCGGCGGGTGGGGCCGGGCACCGGCCAGTCGTTGATCGACCGTGAGGCGACGTTCAACCAGGCGGGCCCGATCGTCCGGGGCGGTCTCGCCGGATTCCGGCAGCGACCGGATACGACTCCAGAGGGCGCCGCCGGCGGCGAGGATGCCGGCGGCGGCTTTGGTCGGGTCCGGCCCGGGTGCCGGCCCCGGCTCGGGATCGGGCGTCTCGACCCAGACCGCTCCCGCCGGGTTGAGGTCGCGGCCGTGGCGCGTGCGTACGCCGTAGGCCCAGGCGGGGGCGGCGACCGACGGCGCGCGCAGCAGCAGCAGATCGCCGGAGCGGTGGATATCCGGAGGCTCCACAGCCATCGAATCGGCGGCGCCGGTGGTCAGGCCGGCGGTCTCCACGACTATCGGCAGAGCGGGTTCTACGACACGGGCGGCCTGGATGCCGTCCGCCAGGCCGGCGGCGGCGGTTGCTCCGAGCCAGCGATTCCAGTCGGAGTAAGCCGCTTCGCCATCGCCGATCGAGGGGAGGTCGGCACCGGTCGCCTGTCGAAACTGGCGCCGGCAGGCGCCGCAGCGACACCGGTACGCCGCGGCGCGGTGGATGACGAGCGCGTCCAGGTCGTAGCCGGCCAGTTCGGCAAGCGCCGGATGGGCGAGGTCGACTCCCTGGAATCCTGACAGCGGACAGGTGCGATAGAGGCTGTCGTCGAACTTGACCGGATCGCCGTGCTCGTTCCGGGCGATCCATTCCGGCCGCAGTCGCAGCACGGTATCCGCGGCGACGCTGAAATCGGCGCCGGCGATGACGCGCAGACCCTCGCGACGGGCGATTTCAACGAGCCGGGCCAGCAGGTCAGTTCCATCGGCGGCAAGCACGGGGGGATGATGGGCGAGCGCGCTGCGGTACCAGGCCGAGGGTCCGGCGGCCCGCAGGCCGACGGCGTCGGCGCCGATCTGTCGGGCGGTATCCACCAATCGCTCGGGCTCGAGGCCGGCAGCGTCAGCGTCAGCCAGATCGAAATAGGCGATGGAACGGGAGGACGTCCACCACCGTTCCGATTTCACGTGCGGTTGGCCTCCGCCGGGAAGTAGACTCCGCGAACTGGAAGATAGCAGAGCCGGGCAGCCGGTGGCGGGCGATCGGGATGGGCGCCGGCCCCGCGGGCGCGGCCTGGCACGGGAGAATCAAATGACCTCAGAGTCGGGCCGGGGACAGCGCATCGCGGTCGCCATGAGCGGCGGAGTGGACAGTTCGGTGGCCGCCGGTGTGCTGGCGGAACGCGGCTACGACGTGGTCGGCCTGACGCTGGATATCTGGCCCGGTCAGTCGAGCGAACCGGGCCGCCGCAACTGCTGCTCGCCGCGCTCGATTGACGACGCCGGCCGGGTCTGCGCCCGGCTGGGCATCCCGCATTTCGTCCTGAATTTCCGTGATGTGTTCGCCCGGACGGTCATCGATCGTTTCGCCGGCGACTATTTCGACGGCCTGACGCCGAATCCGTGTATCGACTGCAACCAGTTCGTGAAATTCGGGGCGTTGTGGGAGAAGGCGGAGGAGATCGGGGCGGACCTGCTGGCCACCGGGCACTACGCCCGCACCGACCGCGAGGGTCCGGGCGGGCGGTGGCGGGTCCGGCGGGGCATCGATGCCGGGAAGGACCAGTCCTACGTCCTGTACGTGCTCACCCAGCCGCAGCTGGCGCGGACGCAGTTCCCGCTGGGTGAAGTCACGAAGTCCGAAGTGCGGGCGAAGGCCGCCGAACTTGGCCTTTCAGTGGCCGAGAAGCCGGAGAGCATGGACATCTGCTTCGTGGAGTCGGACTACCGCAGTTTCGCCCGCGATTGGACCGGACGGGCCGGCACTCCGGGGCCGATCGTCGATGGCGACGGACGGCCCCTCGGCCAGCACCGCGGGATCGAGAACTTCACCGTCGGTCAACGGCGCGGGCTGGGCATCGCCGGCGGTGAGCCGGTGTACGTGTCCGCCATCGACCCGATCGCCAACGTGGTCACGGTGGGGCCGCGGCCCGACGCCGAGGTAGACCGCTTTCGCGTGGACGATCTGAACATGGTCTCGGTCGCGTCATTCGGAGCGGGGACGGCCGCGACGGTCAAGGTGCGCTCGCGGGGCGACGAGACTCCGGCCAGGATCCATGCGGACGGGCAGGGCGGCGCGGAAATCGTCGCCGACGAGCCGGTCTGGGGAGTGGCGGCGGGGCAGGCTGCCGTGCTGTACGACGGCGACGTGCTGCTGGGTGGCGGACGCATCGCCCCTCGAGCCCAATCGCCCAAATCCAGCGCGCCGGCGGCGGCTAGGCGAACCAGCGGTGCTTGATCAGGGCCCAGAGCCCCTGGGGACCGTCGATCCAGGGCACCAGCTTCTTCCCCCCCTGGCGCGGCTCGTAGGAGATCGGTAGCTGCTCGATCTGCTGGCCGCTCTTCAGCAGCTTGGAGGTCAGCTCGACTTCGATCTCGAACCGGTCGGCGGTGAGTTCGAGCCCGACCGCCAGTTCGCGGTCGATCATCTTGTAGCAGGTCTCCATGTCCCGGAGGTCGGATCCGAAGAGGAGGTTGGTGACGGCGGTCAGGAAGCGGTTGCCGACGCGCAGCGGCCAGCGCTGCCCCTCGAAATCCCGGTAGCCGTATACGACCTTGACCCGGCCCTGGGCAATCGGATCGAGCAGTCGCACGAAATCGGCCGGATCGTATTCGAGGTCTGCATCCTGGATGACGATTACCTCCCCGGAAGCCTGTGCCAGGGCGGTGCGCACGGCGGCCCCCTTGCCGCGGTTGCGGTCGTGGTGGACGATGACCAGGTTCGGCTGCGGCAGGGTGTCGATCACCGCGCTGCTGCCATCGGTTGAGAAGTCGTCGACCAGGATGATCTCGGTATCGATAGGGATGGCGGCGACCCGTTCCACCACGGTCGCGATGGAGCCGACCTCGTTGTAGACGGGGATCAGAACGGAGAGCTTCAAAGTTTCGGGCGGCGCAACCCGCGCCAGAAGGAAAACAGCTCCACGAACGCCCGCAGGATGACGCGCGGGTCGTTGCCGGTGGAGGAACCGTGCTGACGCGGGTAATGGTTCACCCCCACCTGGGCGATGCGATGCCCGGCCCGGCTGGCCAGGGCCAGCAGCTCGGTGGAGATAAAGGCGCCATCGGCCTGCAGGTCCAGCCCCTGCACGATCTCCCGACGAAAGAGCTTGAAGCCGCAGTCAAGGTCGCGCGGCCGGACTCCGAAAAGGATGCCGATGAGCACGCCCCAGGCCCAGGCGGTGAGCCGGCGCGGCCAGCGATCGGCACGGCGCAGCCGGTAGCCGATCACCATTTCATGTCCGGGCAGCCGCTCGAGCAGGTGGTTCAGTTCGCGCAGGTCGAACTGGCCATCGCCGTCGGTGAAGGTGACCAGGTCCATCCGGGCGGCGGCGAAGCCCGTCCGCAGGGCGGCGCCATAGCCGCGATTGACCGGGTGGGTGGCGACCCGGATGCGCGGGTCGGCGCCGGCCAGTTCGGCACAGGCCGCCGGGGTCCGGTCGGTGCTGCCGTCATCGACCAGGATCACCTCGAACTCCGATGCCAGGTCCGCCAGCGCCGCCACTGCGTTCTTCGCGGTTGTGGGGACGTTGGCCTCCTCGTTGTACAGCGGGAAGAAGGCGCTGATGCGCGGGCGATCGTCGGCCAGAAGAACCACCTGCCTGATCCGGGTCAAGAACCAGCTTCGTGGACCCGGCGGCTCCAATAGTAGCGGCGTCCACCGGGGCAGGGAAAAGCGCCTCCGCGGCAACGGTCGGCGGCGGGAGCCGGCGGATGGCGCCGGGCCGCGCAACCCGGCGAGCTCGCACGGACCGCGCGGCGGGTTCAATCACGGGGAGAAAACGGCCTTTGGGGCAGGAAACTTGTGCTAGGCTTCGCAACCGTATTCACGGGAGCCAAACTCATCGGGGGGCAGGGAGCGTCAACACGCCCTTGGATAGTCGTACCGCCAAGCTGATGATCCCGGGCCCGATTGACCTCGCGCCCGATGTTCTGGATACCCTCGGCGAGCAGGTCATCGCCCACTACGGACCGGAGTGGGTGGATATCTACACCCGCGCCCGCGAGGGGATTCGCCGCTACGCCGGGACCGAGGGCGATGTCTTCTTGCTGTCGGCATCCGGTAGCGCCGGCCTCGATGCCGCGGTGGGCACGCTCTTCGCACACGAAGAACGGGTGCTGGTGATTGTGAACGGATACTTTTCCGATCGCCTGCTGCTGATCGCCCGTGGCAATGGTTTGCGGGCGGATCCGTTCACGGTCGGCCCCGGCGAGATCGCGACGCCGGACGATTTGCGGCCGCTGCTCGCCACCGGGGACTACACCGGCCTGCTGGTATGCCACTCCGAAACGGCGACCGGCGCGCTGAATCCGGTGGCTGAAATCTGCGAAATGGCCCGCGAATTCGGGACCACGATCCTGGTTGACGCGGTCTCATCGTTGGGCGCCTGCGAAACGAACATGGATGAGTGGAACGTGTCGGTGTGCTGCACGGCCTCACAGAAGGCGCTGGGCGGCCCGCCGGGGGTGGCGCCGGTCGTGGTGGCGCCGTTTGCCTGGGACCGCATCAAAGGCCTGGGGGACACCGGCCGTGGCTGGTACACCGACCTGCGGACGTGGAAGAAATTCGTTGACGAAATGCCCGAATATCACCCGCAGCCGGCGACGATGTCGGTCAGCGTCATCCGGGCGCTGGCGACCAGCATCGCCAGTCAGCAGTCCGAAACGCTGGAGGCGCGCTACGCGCGGATGGCGAAGTCGGCGGCCGAGTTTCGGGCGCGAATGCGCTCGCTGGGATTCAAGACGGTCGCCGCCGAAGAAAATGCCTCCCCGACGGTCACCGCGTTCTTTCCACCGGCCGGCCGCGAAGAAGAGGCGCTGACGATAATCAGCCACCTCCGCGAGGAGGCCGGGCTCATCGTCACGGGCGGTATGGGCGAACTGGCCGGCAAGGTAGTGCGGATCGGCCACATGAGCGAGCTGGCCTACGGTCCGTATGCCGACCTGCTGGTGGAGACGGTGGAAGGCTATCTCCAGAGCCACTAGCCGTCCGGCATCAACCGGGTTCTGACAAAGACATGCGAGAAGGGGCGGCAATAATCTGGCGGACGCGGCGAGTGCGGGCATGAGCGACCTGCGGGCCGCGGGCGAACGCGCGACCGGGCTATTGCGGGCGGCGGCCGGAGACGACCTGCCGGCGGCGGTGCTGCGAGTAGAAGACGGGCAGGGGGAGACGTTCAGCGCGCCGGTGGGCGAAGCCGCCGATGACGATGCGATCTTCCTGATCGCGTCGATCACCAAGCCGCTGGTGGCCACGGCCGCCGCGCTGCTGCTAGAACGGGGCGAGTTGGACCTCGACGACCGGGCCGCGACCTACATTCCGGAGTTCGGACAACGCGACAAGTTCGACATCCGCATCCGCCACCTCTTTACCCACACCAGCGGGCTGCCGGATTTCCTGCCCGACAACGACGAATTGCGCCGCCGCGAAGCGCCCCTTTCCGAGTACCTTGCATCCACCTGCCGCCAGCCGCTGCGATTTGCCCCCGGCACCGACGTTACCTACCAGAGCAAGGGATTCCTGGTGCTGGGCGAGGTGGTGCAGCGAATCACCGGGCGCGATCTGCCGGACTTCATGCGGAGCGAGTTGTTCGACCCGCTGGGGATGGACTCAACCTCGCTGGGCTGGCGGGACGAGCTGGCGGAGCGTGTGATCCCGGCGACGCCGGCGGAGGATTCCGACGGCGCCTGGATCTGGAACACCGACTACTGGCGCCGCCTGGGGGTGCCGTGGGGCGGGGCGTTTTCGACGACGGCGGACCTGGCGCGGGTCTTTCGACTGTTATTAGACGGCGGTGAGTTCGCGGGGCGTCGCATCCTGGGCCGGGGCACGGTCCGCACGCTGCTGACCGACTACATCAGCAGCATGGCTTCGCTACCGACGGCGAAGCGACTGGAGCAGGGCTGGGGCCTGGGCTGGGCGATCCGGCGGGGTGGCGGGGTGTCCCTGGGCACCGGCAATTTCGGCTCGCTGGTGCCGGTGGGTGCGTTCGGCCACTCCGGGGCGACCGGGACGGTGGCGTGGGCCGACCCGGCGACGGGGACGATCTTCATCCTGCTGACGAACGGGCGGATGCCGGTGGCGCGCGAAGTGCTACGCCGCTGCTGCAACGTGATCGCGGCCGCGATCTAGGCGGATCTACCGACCGGCGGGGATCAGGGTTGAGAAGTCCGGCCCCTCGATGCTGAGCCGCGCCACGCGGGCATCCTGCGCCAGGTCGCTTCCCGGAACCATCTCCTCCACCCGGCGAAGATCGGCCAGAGCATCCTGGTTCCTTCCCATCGCCAGGAAGATATCGGCGCGAACTCTGAAGAGCATGGGGAACTCGTCATTCTTATCGATGGCCAGATTGATCTGTTGCATGGCGCGTGCCAAATCCTGTTGCCCGGCGTAGAGGCGAGCCGCCTGGAACAGCGCCTCGATCTCGGTGGTGCCGTCCGCGAGTTCCACGGCCCTCAGCACCAGCGCCAGCGCCGTGGTTCGATCTCCCAGCACCTCCTCGAAGAAGCCGGATGACAACAGGTAGACCGAGGCGTCATCCGGGTTATCGGCCAGCAGTTCGTCCACGATCTCTCGCGAATCTTCGATCCGACCGACGACCGCCAGTTCGAAGGCGCGGTTGAACTGCTCCTCGATTGCTCTGCTGCGCCCCTGGGTCTGCACGATCATCAGGACCATCGCGAGCACGAGGCCGAGAACGGCGAAGGCACCACCCAGCACGTTGCGGCCCTCGCCGCCGCGGCCCACCGACAGGACGACCGCGCCGGCGCCGATAAGGACCTGCCCGAGCACGTAGGCGTAGCTGGCGTTGAAAAGCGCGAATTCGACCGCGAAGAACGTGATCCCGAGTAGCGCGCGGATGAGTACGGCGGTGCGGGCCTGGTGCCCGGAGCTGCGGGTCAGGACGACGACGGCCAGATCGACCGCCAGCACCGCCAGGCTGGAGACTCGAAAATCGCCCAGCAGGACCACCGAAACCAGCGCCCAGAGGGCGTCCACCACCAGGAATATCAGCGCGGCGGCCACCAGCGAGATGTGGGTCTCGTCGCGCTCGCGCTGATCCCGGCGCTCTTCCACGGTGGGCACGAAGAACTCGTCGGCGTTGGAGCCGAGGATTCGCGGGTAGTCGCGGGAAGGGCCGGTTCCCGAAGCGGAATCAGTCATGGCTACTCAAGAGAAGGCTGCCCACCAGGACCGGTCGCGGCGACCGGTTGCCGACGATTGTAGCCCGGCGGCGACGGGTCGCCGGCACGAAAGCGACGCCACGGCACGCCGTTATCCACCCCCGCACCTTCCACCCCGCTTCCCCGTCTGGCAGGTGGCCCCGGTACTAGGGAGTGCCCCGGTACACCCAGAGGCCGTTGTCGGATGTGCCGACGAAAACGTTCTGGTCAACCGCGTAGTTCGGAGAAACCACCAGCAGGAGGGGCAGCCCGGAGGTCAGGTTGGTGCCCAGCTGGCTCCAGGTCAACCCGCCGTCGCTGGACCCGTAGACGGTGCCGCCGGGCCCGGTGGTGGCGGCGAAAGCGATGCCGTCGGTGGCGAAACTCGGCGACACAACCACGCTCAGCGCGGCGGACGCCAGGCCGGAGCCCTGCCAGGTGGCCCCGCCATCGGTCGATCGGAACACGCCGCCGTTCGTGGCCGCCAGGACGGTCCCGTCGGTCGAGTAGGACGGGGAAACGGCGATGGCGTTGATGGTGCCGTTGGTGATGCCGGAGGTGGCCGCGGCCCAGTTGCTGCCGCGATCGGTCGACTTGAACATCCCGCCGCCAGCGGTGCCGGCGAAGATGGTGTTGTCGGTGGCGAACGCCGGCGAGAGGCCGTACGCGGACACGTCGGTGTAGGTAATGCCGGTGTTGATCGCACTCCAGGTGGCGCCGCCGTCAACCGATCGGTAAGCGCCGGAGGGTCCGCCGACGTAGGCGGTGAAGTCGGTGCTGTACGCGGGTGATAGCGCCAGCGCGCGCGGGTTGGAACGGAGCACCGGGTTGAGACCGGTGTTCTGCTCGTCCCACCAGCCGCCGTCGGAGAAGGTTCGATAGATCCCGCTGGTCGCGATGGCGACGAGGGCAGAATCATCGGTCGGATAGCCGGGCGCCAGCGCGAACTGCTGGATATCGGTGGATGGCAGGTCGCTGTTGATCGAAGACCAGATGGAGCCGCCATCAGTCGTCTTGAACACCCCGCCCTGGCTGGCCGCGACCATTGTGGAGTCGGTGGCGTAGGAACTCGAAAAGCCGAGACCGGCGATGCTGGCGTTGGCGATCCCGGACCCAACCAGCGACCAGCCGGCGCCGGCGTCGGTCGATTTGTAGAGGAAGCCGTTGGCGCTGCCGGTGAAAAGCGTGCGGTCGATGAAGTAGTCGTTGGAGATTGCGAGCTGTCCGTAGTCGGTGCCCGATAGGCCGGTGTTCACGGCGGTCCAGGTACCGCCGCTGTCGGTGCTGCGGGATACCCCGCCGGTGGCGGTGGCGGCAAAGAGAGTGGTGTCACGCCCGTAGTTGCCGGAGATCACCAGGCCCTGGATGGACCCGCTGGTCGCGAGCCCGACGCTGGCCCAGGTGCCGCCGGAATCCGCGGTGCGATACACACCGTTGGCCGGCGTTCCGAGATACACCACACCATCGGCGGCATAGTTCGGCGAAATGACCAACTCGGTGAGGGTGGCGGTGGAGGCGACTCCGACTATGCGTTCGGACCAGCTGAAGGCGCTGTCGGTGCTGCGGAAGACGGTGCCAACGGTCCAGGCAAAGACCTCATCGGCGCTCGCCGGCGAGACGGCGATACCAATGATCGCCATGTTGGTCATGCCGCCGAAGCCGGGGCGGGTCCAGCTGGCCCCGCCGTCGATGGTGCGAAACACGCCATCGGCGGGAGTGGAGACGTACACGCGCGAATCGGTGGAGTAGGTGGGCGAGATCGCGACGCCGTTGATCGCCCCGGCCGGCAGGCCGCTGCTGACCTCGGACCAGCTCAGGCCGGCGTTGGTAGTCTTGAAAACGCCGGAGGCGGTGGCTGCGAAGATCGTCCCGTCGGATTGAATTGTCGGGGACAGGGCGATCTGGTTCACGCTGAGGTCGGTTAGCCCGGTGTTCAGCCCAGTGAAGGTACCGCCGCCATCGCTGCTGCGGAAGACCCCGGCGCTGGAAGTGGAGACAAAGATTGACGAGTCGAACGAGAAGCCCGGTGACGCGACGATGCTGGTGAAGGGACCGCCCGGCGGGCCGTTCACAGCAGTCCACTGGCCGGCTGTGCCCAGCGCCATCGCCGGCGCCACCGGGGCCACCAGCACCACCAACGCGGCCAGGAGGCCGAAGAACCCTCGCCATCGCCTTCGACTAGTCATCTAAATCATCTCCATCGTTGGCCGGCGCCCGCGTCGCCCGCAGGGCCAGATTTCAATTGCGAATGTCGGCTCGACGGACCGCTCCGCCGGGGACGGCACCCTACCGAGGCCGCCGAGCCGAGGATACACCGCACATTCCCCCAGAGTAGCCGTGGGCCTACCGATTCACCGCTACGACGGTGAACGCGGAGTCGTCGGCCACCTCGGTTGCCGGGAGGAACGGGACCAGCGCGACCCAACTCTGGTTGGGATAGTTCTGGTTGCGCAGGGTGTCGCCGAGCAGTGATAGCTGCACCTTAAAACCGTCGGGCGCCTCAGGGTGATACTCGAATACCGCCGCCTGGAAGTACTGCCGTATCCAGCCGAGGTCCGACCCGGGGGCCAGCAGCATCCCCGCGGCCCCGGTGTCTTCGCGGGCGTCGGTCTTGGGGAATCCGAAACTCTGGGTCCCGCCGAGCTCGTCGAAGAACCGGCGGAAGCCAACGTCGGTGCCGGTGATGTCGAAGTCAGAAATCTTGTGTCCCCATTCGAGGACCACGCCCTCGTTCGGGTTGGTGATCTGCGGCTCGACTCCCAGGTCGGTGCTGCCGCCGAGTCCGCCGCCGACAAAGTCCCAGGCGAGCCGGCGTTCGACCAGCCAGATACCGCCGAGGTCGTCGCGTCGATGGAAGTCCACGACCCCCCGCTGGTAGTACTGGGTCAGGGTGCCCGGGGTCTCTTCAAAGACCTCCGAGGTCGGCAGGCCCCAGCGCGCCATGCCGCCGGTCTCGTCGAAGTGATCGCGGAAATTGGCGCTGCGCAGCTGGCCGTCGACCAGCACGTTCAGGTTGGGCACGTTGTGGTTGAGCTGGGTGTTGAGCCCGGTCGGGTCGGTGAGGTAGAGGTTCTCGGTTACAGTGGCGCTGGTGATCGTCGCCGTCCCCAGAGTTGGGGTCGAGACGGCGGGGGTCGGGGTGGCCGCGGCGGCAGTGCCGCCGGCCGAGTCGGCCTTGTACACCCAGACGCCGCGCCCGCCGGTGCCGGCGAAGACGTTCAGGTCATTGGCGAAGTCCGGTGAGACCGCCAGGCTGACGATCTCGCCGGCGGGCATGCCGCTGGTGATCGCCGACCAGGTGCGCCCGCCGTCGGAGGACTGGTGGACCGCGCCGGTAACTCCGGCGGTCGCGGCGAAGACGCGGCCGCTGTTGGCAAACACGACTGCCGAGGCGTCGCTGGTCAAGGAGGTGGCCGACCAGTTGGCGCCGCGATCGGTGGAAATGAAGACCCCGGCGCCGGTGGCGGCCAGAAGGGTCCCGTCAGCGGCGTAATTCGGCGACAGGCTCACCTGGGAGACAACAAAACTGCCGAGTCCGATGCTGACGGCCGTCCACGAATCCCCGCTGTTGGTGCTGCGGTAGATCCCGGCGCCGCGGGTGGCGGCGAAAAGCGTCGCGTCGGCGCCGAATGTCGGCGAGATCGCCAGAGAATTGACGTCGGCAAAGATCACTCCGACTCCGACCGGGCTCCATTGGGCGCCGGATTGGGTCGTTCGATAGACCCCTCCGGGGCCGCCGACGAAGGCGGTGAGATCGCCGCCGAAGTCGGGGGATAGCACCAGCGCGTTGGGACTGTTCTGGATCGGGGTGGCGAGCCCCACGTTCTGGGTAATCCAGGCGTTGGCGGATCCCACAAAGACCCGGTAGTAGCCGCTGTTCGCCACTCCCACCAGGGCGTGGCCGTCGTTGCTGTAGTTGGACGAAACGGCCAGCGATCGCACTGACCGGAACGGAATCCCGGTCGAGTAGCGCGACCAGGTGGTGCCACGGTCGGCCGAGCGGAAAACGCCGGACTGGGTGGCGACGAACATGACGCCATCGTTGACGTAATCGTTGGAGAAATCGATCGCCTGGCCCCGGGGAGTGTTGATCCCACTTCCCATCTCGAGCCAATTCTCGCCGGCGTCGAGCGTCTTGAAAATCCCACCCTGGCCGCCCCCGGCGAAGACGGTGTTGTCGCTGCGGTAGTCGTTTGAAGAGCTGATGGCGGTGATGTTCTTGCGGTCGATTCCACTGTTCTTCGCCGTGAAAGAGGCGCCGCTGTCAGTCGAGATGTAGAAGCCGCCGGTGGTCGTTCCCGCAAACACCGTGCTGTCGTCGGTGTAGTCCGATGAGAACTCGAACACGTTGGAGGCGCCGTCACCGGACAGCCCGATCGAGGCCCAGTTGTCAGCTCCGTCGGTCGTTCGGTAGACCCCGTTTGACTGGGTCCCCAACATGGCGAGGTCAGTGGTCCGGAACCCCGGGGCCAGCTCCAGCGCGGTGATCTCCACGCCACTCGGTAGCCCGGTGGTCTTCTCGGTCCAGGTGACGCCGGTGTCGTCGGAGCGGAAGATTTTGCCCGCGGTCCAGACGATCATCAGCAGTTTCCCGAAGTCGCCCTCCACCACGTAGACGCCGGTGAGGCTCAAGTCGGTCATGCCGCTGGTGCTCAGGAGACTCCAGGTCGCGCCGGCGTCGGCAGAAGCGTAGAGGCCAAAACCCAGGGTGGATGCGTAGATGGTGGTGTCGGTGGCGAAGGTCGGCGAGTAGGCGACCCCGGTTATCTCCACCGCCGGCAATCCGCCGGCCACCTGGTTCCAGCTGCCGCTCGCGTCGACCGACTTGAAGAGCCCGGAGGGCGTACTGGCGAAGAGCACCGAGTCGAAGTTGAATCTGGGCGATATCGACAGGCTGCTGACCCGTAGGTCGGTGAGGCCATTGTTCACCTGGGTGAAGGTTGACGCCCCGTCGATGCTGCGGTAGACGCCGCCGGAATCACTGGCGAAGAAGACATTGTCATCAAAAGAGAAGAGCGGAGAGGACTCGGCGGCGGTCGCGCGGCCGGCCTGAATTGACCCCAGCGAGACCCAGGTGTTGGAGGTGCCGATGGCAAGCGCCGGGCGCGCCGTCGCCGCCACAGCCAGTAGCAGGCCGGTGGCCAGCAGGAACCAGAACCATCCCGGGACCTGCCCGCATAATCTCGTCGGAATTGACATCGAAGCTGCGCTTCCTCCCAGCACCGGACCATGATCGGCCAGGGCTCTCCCCCTTTGTTCAGGAATGCAGAAAGGGACCTACATTCTTTGGCGGCGTGAACAAACTGTCAATGGTTTGGTGCTAAGTTACCGCCTACGCGCAGGCTCCACTACCCGGCGATAGCGTCGGCGCCGACGTCCGGTCGGGCTATCCAACGGCCCACGAAACAGGGAGGATTGGCAGCATGAGACTTGGCTTCATCGGACTGGGATTGATGGGATTGCCGATGGCGCGGAATCTGCTGAAGGCCGGGCACGAGCTGATTGTCCACAACCGCAGCCAGGCCGGAGTGGAAGAACTGGTGGCCGCCGGTGCAACCCGGGCCGCCACGGTGGGCGAGGCCGCCGCGGCCGATTTCATAATGACGGCCCTGCCGGTGCCGGAAACGGTTGAGGACATCTATCTCGGGGACGGCGGCCTGATCGCCAACGCCCGGCCGGGCAGCATCCTGATCGATTTCAGCACCAACGGCACCGACACGGCGCTGCGCTGCGGCGAGGCCGCCGCGGAAAAGGGGCTTGGCTACCTGGATGCGCCGATGAGCGGTGGTCCGGTGCGCGCGGAGGACGGCTCCCTGTCGATCATGCTGGGCGGTTCGGAGGAAGACTTCGCGAAGGCGCGGCCGGTCCTGGACATCGTCGGCGGCAGCATCTTCCTCTGCGGGCCGGTGGGCGCCGGCACCGCCGTGAAGATGGCCAATCAGTTGATCGTCGGGGTGACCAACGCGGCGGTCGCCGAGGCGTTTGTCCTGGCGACGAAATCCGGGGTCGATCCGGCGCTGGTTTACGAGATTCTCAATGGCGCGGTCGCCCAGAGCGCGGTAATGACCTGGACGATCCCGGACAGCACCCTGAAGCGCGACTTCGACCCGCGTTTCAGCCTGGACCTGCTGACCAAGGACCTGGGGCTTATCACCGACATGGGCAAGGCGCAGGGCGTGCGGCTGGCGGTGACCACGATGGCCGAGGTCGTGCATCGCGAGGCCCAGGCCCAGGGCGAAGGCGCCAACAACGTGAGCGCAGTCATCCGGCCGCTGGAGAAGCTCGCCGGGGTGGAGGTCAGGCCGCGGGGCTAGTCCGGCTCGCCTTGTGACGCCGCCGGGCTGGCCACCGGCACCGGGCGCCGATGGGCCTGCATCGCCAGCACCCAGGCCTGGGCGACGACGAGAATCGCGGTCAGCATCAGGCCGCCGACGGCCAGCATGCGCATCCCGCCCAGCACCAGCAGGAATCCCGAACTCAACGCCGCCAGGCCGCCGGCAACTGAATTCGCCATCTCGGTTATTCCCTGGCTGCGGGCCCGTTCGGCCTGGTTGACCATGCTCATCAAGAGCGCCGATCCGGCGACAAAGGTGAGATTCCAGCCCAGCCCCAGCAGGAACAGCGCCAGCGCCAGCACCGCAACACTGGCGGCGATGAAGGCGAACCCGCAGGTGACCGCGAGCAGCAAGGCCCCGCCGGCGATTACCCAGTAGGGGCCGACCCGGTCAACGAGCCGCCCGGTGAGCGGAGCCAATCCGAACATTCCCAGCATGTGGGCGCCCATCACGATGGAGATGTCGCCCGGGAAGTAGCCCTCCTGGGTCATGTGCAGCGGGGTGACGGCCATCAGGATCGTCATGACGACCTGCCCGACCGCCACGGAGACGACGGCGAGGCGAACGCGGGCCATCGCGAAAACCTCGGACATCGGACGGGCGATCGCCGGCCCGAGGCCGGACTCGGTGACCGCGGCGATCTGACGGCCCAGTTCGCGCGGGTCCGGTCGCAGGGTCGCGTAGACGACCGCCATCGCCAGGCCCATCAGCACCACCGCGGCGGCCCAGGGGCCGACGTTCTGGTCGTAACCGGCGGCGGCGGCGGCGGAGGCGGTGGCCTGGTAGATCCAGGGTCCGAAGACCGACCCGATGGTGCCGGCGAAAACGACGATGCCGATCGCCCAAGCGCGCCGGTTCGGCATCTGTACCTCGGCGGCGATGAACCGCATCTGCTCGGCCCCACCACGGGCCATGCCGAAAACCAGCGCGGCGACGATGAAGCCGGCGAAGTTGCGATTAATGATGGAGACCACCGCCAGCGCCGCGCCGGCGACGCCCAGGAGGAAGGCCCCGGCCAGCGACGGTCGCCGGCCCCAGAGGTCCATCAACCGGCCCATGAGATAGGAGGCCAGAAAGCGGCCGATGAACATGGCCAGAATCGGCACCCCGGCCCAGCGCCCGCTGCCGCCGAGATCGGCGGCGACGATGGCCATCACCGTAAAGACGGCGATCATCGCGGCGCTGAAGATGCCCTGGCTGACAAACAGTGATATGGAGACGCGGCGGGCCGGGACCTGAATCATCGGCGGGCGCCCGCGATCGAAACTACGGCGCCGTCAGCGAGGCCGGCGGGAAGGTCGCGAAACTCCGGTCGGCACCGGCCGAATCGGCGCGATCGCCGGGATTTCAGACCCGCGCCCACGCCGTCCCCAACCCATGAATAGCGCAAGTGCAGTCCCGGCCCCTTCTCGGTGGTGTGCCGTCGTTCCCGGCGGCAACCGGGACCCGGTTGGGACCGATTCGCTTCGACGGCTAGCGGCCAATGATATACTTCTCAAACAACTGAAGAAGTGGTCACACCCGATTTTTCTTATCCAGAGTGGTGGAGGGATACGGCCCTGTGAAGCCCGGCAACCAGTCCCGAAGGGACCAGGTGCCAACTCCGGTGGGTGACCTGCCTGCAAGATAAGAGGACCACAATTGGCAGTAGCGATTATTGTGGAACCCCTCGTGCGGGGTTCCTTGCATGTCCCGGACATTTCCACAACTCGACGCCCGCTCGTGATGGGCACCGCCACCCTCGGCGGCTCGGCGAGGATGTGACGCCGCGCATCTGGCGCGGTTTCTCGGCCGGCACCTTCCGGCCAACTCCACGAGCATCATCTAGCGAAAACGAGTTGGGAGCATGAGCAAAGTCCTGGGACTCAAATGTAAAGAATGCGGCGAGGTCTACGCGACCAGCGGGATTCACGTATGTGAGCTCTGCTTCGGCCCCCTGGAGGTCGCGCTGGACTATGACCACATCAAGTCGGTCATCAGCCGCGAGAAGATTGAAAACGGCCCCATCAGCCTGTGGCGGTACGTCGACCTGTTGCCGGTGGATTCCGGCTGGGATCCCGATGTGCGGGTGGGTTTCACGCCGCTGCAGCACGCCCCGCGGCTGGGCGCCGCCGTCGGCCTGAAGAACGTCTATGTGAAGAACGACTCGGTCAACCCGACCTACTCGTTCAAAGACCGGCCCGTGGCGATCGCGGTCACCAAGGCGCGCGAACTCGGCTACACCGTTTTTGCCTGCGCCTCCACCGGCAACCTGGCCAGCGCTGTGGCGGCCGCCGGGGTGAAGGCCGAGATGGAGACCTACGTCTTCCTGCCGTCCGACGTCGAGGCCGGCAAGATCACCAACGCGGCGGTCTACGGCGCGAATCTGATCGCCGTGAACGGCACCTACGACCAGCTGAACCGGCTGTGCTCGGAAATCGCCGACGAAGAGGAATGGGCGTTCTGCAACATCAACGTCCGCCCCTACTACGCGGAGGGTTCCAAAACGCTGGCCTTTGAAACCGTCGAACAGCTGGGCTGGCAGGCACCCGACCACGTCGTGGCGCCGATCGCCTCCGGCGCGCTGTACACCAAGATCGCCCAGGGTTTCGAAGAAATGGTCACGGTCGGGCTGATCGACAGCCAGAACGTTCGGGTTTCCGGGGCGCAGGCCGAGGGCTGCGGGCCGGTGGCGGCCGCCTTCGCCGGCGGCAAGGAGGCCTTCGAGCCGGTGCGCCAGCCCGACACGGTGGCCAAGTCACTGGCGATCGGCAACCCCGCCGACGGCAACTACTCGCTGGAAGTGGCCCGACGCACCGGCGGCGTGATCGCGTCGGTGACCGACGCCGAGACGGTCGAGGGCATCAAACTGCTGGCCTCGACCGAGGGCATCTTCACCGAGGCCGCCGGTGGGGTGACGATCGCGACGCTGAAGAAATTAGCCGAGAGCGGCGCGATCGGCGAGGATGAACTCACGGTCGCGTACGTCACCGGCAACGGTCTGAAGACCCAGGAGGCGGTGGATGGCCACGTCTCGGTGACCATGACGATTCAACCGACAATCGGCTCGTTCGAGGACGCGCTGGAGGACCAACAAGAAGCGGTTCTGGCCCAGGCGGCCCGATGACCGGCTCCCGTAGAAGGACACCAAATTGGCAACCGTAAGAATTCCGTCGCAACTGCGAAACCTGGTGGACGGCGAGCGCAAGCTCCAGGTCACGGGGGGCACGATCCGCGCCATCCTGGACGAGATGGACGCGAAGCACCCGGGGATCAAGAACCGGGTCCTCGATGAAAAGGGTGAGCCGTCGGCCTTTGTCGGCGTCTACATCGGCGGCGAGGATATCCGCTTCCTCGGCGGCCTGGACGCCGAGGTTCCGGCCGACGCCGAAGTCTCGATCGTCCCGGCGGCCGCGGGCGGCTAGCCCCCCGCTTTCCCC
>CAYYTN010000006.1:2955-5427 GCA_964474495.1 uncultured Chloroflexota bacterium | reverse complement strand
GCCGCCGGTTCAAGCTCAGGCAACCGGCAATTCGATGCCCAGGTCGTGCTCTTCAATGTGGGCCTGCACCCGCTCGTAGGTGTTGCGCAGCATCGGAATGGCGCCGCTGGCCAGGTTGCGGGCGCGGGCCTCGTACTCGGGCTCGCCGGGGACGATGATGCGTTCGATGCCGGGCGCCAGCTTCGAGGCCCGGAGGTGCTCGATCAGGGTCTCCATGCGCGCTTTGAACTCATCGATCGGCATGAACATTGCCGGGTCGATCGCCAGGAAGAAGTGGCCGATATCGCGGATGGCGCTCGGTCCCTCGGATTTGCCGCGCCAGTTGTGATCGGCGCCGAACAGGGCCCCGGTCAGGACGCCGGAGAGGATTTCCATCACCAGGGTCAGGCCGTAGCCTTTGTGCTCGGCCATCGGCGCGGCGCTGCCGGCGCCGAAATCCTCCGGGTCGGTGGTCGGCCGGCCGTCGGCGTCAATCATCCAGCCGGCCGGGAGCCCGTGGCCCTGGGCAATGCTGAGGGCGATCTTGCCGACGGCGACGACGCTCATGGCGATGTCGAGCATCACGGGATGGCTGTCGCCGGTGGGCACGCCGACTCCCAGGGGATTGTTGCCCAGGGTGTGGCTGGCGCCGCCCCAGGGGGCCATGCTGGAACCGGCGTTGGTGGTGCAGATGCCGATCAGGTCTTTGTCGGCGGCCATGCTGGCGTAGTAGCCGGAGGCGCCGTAGTGCAGGCTGTTGCGCACGCCGACGGTGGCGATGCCGCTTGTGGCGGCCTTCTCGATGCAGGTCCGCATGGCCACCACCCCGGCGTACTGCCCCGGCGCGCGGTCGGCGTCGTAGAGCGCGTGGACCGGCGACTCACGCTCGATGGTCATGTTCGGCGAGCCGTTGATGTAGCCGCTGCGAACCTGGTCGGCGTAGCGGGGGATGTCGCCGACGTTGTGGGTGGGCTGGCCGCGAATGGCCGCCTCGAGCTGCACTTCGGCGACGACCGCGGCGACCTCCGCGTCCATGCCGGCGTTGACGAACGCCCGGCGGCCAAATTCACGGAGGGTATCGATCGGTACGTTGATTCTTTCGTCCACGCCGGCCTCTTCTCAACAACTGCGCCAACAAACCGGGCTGAGTTTATCGACGCGGGACGGCGATTGCGCGGCGCGCGATCGCCGCAGGCAACTATGATCCTGGGACCGACATGCGTATTGGAGGCGGAATGGCAGCGACGGGACGGATCGAGCGGGCGGCGGATTTGCTGGGCGAACTGGTCAGCATCGACAGCGTCAACCCGGACATGCCCGGCGGCGAGCGCGGCGAACGCGAGTACGGCGACTTCCTGGCCGGTTACGGTCGACGCCTCGGGCTGGAAGTGAGCCAGTACGAGGTCCTGCCCGGTCGCTACAACACCGTCCTGGAAATGCCCGCCCCCGGAGCGGCCCGCCGGCTGGCTCTTGACATCCATCTGGACACCGTGCCGTTCGACGGCCCGGTCTCGACCAATAAGCCGGTTCAGAAAGACGGCCGGCTCTACGGGCGCGGCGCCTGCGACACCAAGGGCGCGATGGCGGCGGCATTGCTGGCGCTGGAACGGCTGATCGAAAACCCGCCGGACCCGGCCTGTGAAGTGGTGCTGCTGGCCACGGTCGACGAGGAGTACCTGAAACGCGGCGTCGATGCCGCCGTCGAGCGGGGACTGCGCGCCGACGGCGCCATCGTCGGCGAGCCCACCGGGCTGGTGCCGGTCATTGCCCACAAGGGCGTGGCCCGCTGGGAGGTGGTGACCCGGGGACGGGCCGCCCATACGTCCAAACCCGAAAACGGCGTCAACGCCATCTATCACATGGCGGCGGTGATCGAACGCCTGGTCGCCCGGCACGCGGTGACGCCGCCCGAGCTGCGCCACGCTCTTTGCGGCGACGGCACGCTGACCGTCTCCACCGTCGCCGGCGGGGTGCAGGTGAACGTGGTGCCCGACGAGTGCCGGGTGCAAATCGATCGCCGGGTGCTGCCGAGTGAGCGGGCGCAGGCGACCTGGCAGGCGGTGACCGACGATTTGAATCGCCTGCAGGGGGAAACCCCCGGGATGCAAATCGAATCGCTGGCGCCGTTTCTGGCGGAGGAGGGCCTGGATACCGATCCGACGGCCGCGATCGTCCGGGCGGCCTGCGCGGCCGGGCGCGGGCTGGACCTGCCGGACGAGCCCGCCGGGGTCCCCTATGGCACCGACGGCTCCTCGCTGGCCCTGGGCGGGATTCCGACGGTCGTGCTCGGCCCCGGCGACATCGACCAGGCGCACTCCCCGGACGAGTACGTCGAACTGGACCAGGTGGCGGACTGCGCCGTGCTCTACGAGGCGATCGTGCGCCAGTTCGCCGCGACCTTGGTGGCGTCCTGACCGGCGAAAAGGACATGCAAGCTGGATTACCGGCGAAAGCCGCTCCGGGCCCTAGGATGGGCGGGTATGGAAACCATCG
>CAYYTN010000006.1:0-2885 GCA_964474495.1 uncultured Chloroflexota bacterium | reverse complement strand
CAGTCTTTATTTTGCGGGCGTTTCCAACTGGTGCTAGATTCGGTCTACGCAATCACAAGCAGCCGCCCCGATTCCGGCCAGAAACGCCCGGAAGCGGTCGGTGAATTGCAGGACCCACAGTGAGGTCCGGGGACGGCTGCCGGATCCTGAGACATAGAAAAGGCTGAAGCATGGCGAAAACAGCACCGTTGCTCGAGGTCAAGGGCCTTGCGGTACGCCGCGAGGGGAAGGAAATCCTGCGCGGCATCGACCTGGTGGTGAACCGCGGCGAGGTGCACGCGATCATGGGGCCGAACGGCTCCGGCAAGAGCACCCTGGCCAATACCCTGATGGGGTACCCCGGCTGTGAAGTGACCGGCGGGTCGGTGCTGTTCGAGGGCAACGAGATCCTCGAAGAGACCACCGACGCGCGCGCCCGGGCCGGGATGTTCATGGCCTTTCAGTACCCGGTGGAAATTCCGGGAGTGCCGCTGAGCATGTTCCTGCGCGAGGCGCTCAACGCGCGCCGCGCCGACGATGACGAAATCAGCGCCCGTGAGTTTCGGACGCTCATCGTCGAAAAGATGGAAATGCTGAAGATGGACCTGTCATTCGTGTCGCGGTACCTGAACGAGGGCTTTTCCGGCGGCGAGAAGAAGCGCTGCGAGGTCCTGCAGATGGCGATCCTGGAACCGGCGCTGGCAATCATGGACGAAACCGACTCGGGCCTCGACATCGACGCCCTGCGGATCGTCGCCGAAGGCGTGAACAGCCTACGCGGCCCGGGTCTTGGAGTGCTGCTGATCACCCACTACCAGCGCCTTTTGAACTACATCAAACCGGACTTCGTACACGTCCTGGCCAACGGCCAGATCGTCGACTCCGGCGGCCCCGAACTTGCGCTTGAACTTGAAGATGCCGGCTACGACCGGTACACGCGGGTAGCGGAGAAGGTCTAGCGACATGTCAAAAGAAATCATCGTCCCCGCCGACACGGAACTGGAATTCAACTACAAGAAATACGGGTTCCGCGACGAAGAGGAAGCCGCGGTTACAACTGGCAAAGGCATCAACGAAGAGATCGTCCGGCGAATCTCGTCGATCAAGGAAGAGCCCGAGTGGATGCTGGAGTTGCGGCTGGAGGGGCTGCGGCGCTATCGCGAACGGCCGATGCCGGACTGGGGCGCGGACCTTTCCGAGGTCGACTTCGAGGACATGCACTACTACGTCAGTCCCACCGAAGAAAAGGCCAAGCAGGACTGGGACGATATCCCCGAATACATCAAGGAAACGTACGAGAAGCTCGGCATTCCCGAAGCGGAGCAGAAGTTCCTGGCCGGGGTGGGCGCGCAGTACGACTCCGAGGTCGTCTATCACAACTACGAGAGCGCCCTGGAGAAGCAGGGCGTCGTGTTCCTGAGCATGGACGAAGGCCTGGCGCAGTACCCGGACATCGTGCGGGAGCACTTCGCCACGGTGGTGCCGATCAATGACAACAAGTTCGCGGCGCTGAACACGGCGGCCTGGAGCGGCGGCAGCTTTATCTACGTGCCCAAGGGCGTGAAGGTGGCCATGCCGCTGCAGGCGTACTTCCGGATCAACGCCGAGGCGATGGGCCAGTTCGAGCGCACGCTGATCATCGCCGACGAGGGCGCCGACGTGCACTACATCGAGGGCTGCACGGCGCCGGTGTACTCCACCGACTCCTTGCACTCGGGAGTGATCGAGTTGGTCGCCATGGAGGGCGCGCACATCCGCTACACGACCATCCAGAACTGGGCCCACAACATGTACAACCTGGTCACCCAGCGCGCGCTGGCGCACAAGAACGCCGCCGTTGAGTGGATCGACGGCAATATCGGCAGCAAGGTGACGATGAAGTACCCGTGCGTCTACCTGGTGGGAGAGGGCGCGCGGGGCGAGATCCTCTCGGTCGCCTACGCCACCTCCGGTCAGCACCAGGATGCCGGCGCCAAGATCATCCACGCGGCCCCCAACACTACTTCGACGGTCACCTCTAAATCGATCAGCAACGGCACCGGCCGGGCCAGTTATCGGGGGCTGCTGAAGGTCGATCCCGGCGCCGAGAACGCCAAGTCGTTCGTGCGCTGCGACGCCCTGCTGCTGACGCCGGAATCGCAGACCGACACCTACCCGTACATCGAGGTCGAAGAGGACGAGAGCCAGATCGGCCACGAGGCTACCGTCAGCAAGATCGGCGATGAGGAGATCTTCTACCTGATGAGCCGCGGGCTGAGCGAAGAAAAGGCCACCTCGGTGATCGTCACCGGCTTTTTCGAGGAGTTCATCAAGGAACTGCCGATGGAGTACGCGGTGGAGATGAACCGCCTCATCGAACTAGAGATGGAAGGCTCCGTTGGATAGCCAGGCCGCCCCGATCACGGCCCCGCTACCGACGCGACCCCGGAAGGTTTCGACCCGTGGCGACTAGCCCGGCGACGGCGCCCGACGAAGCCCTGGTCCGGGAGATATCGGCGGCCGCGGCCGAACCCGACTGGCTGGCGGAGCACCGGCTCGATTCGCTGGCGCGGCATGCTGCGTTGCCGGCGCCGGCGCTGACCGATGAGCGCTGGCGGCGTACGGACCTGCGCGGTCTCGACCCGGCCACCTTCACCGCCGCGAGCAGCAACGGGCAGCCGGACGCCACCGCGACCGTCGCCAACAGCCTGCTCGCCGGCGTCGAATTCGGCGGGCAGAACGTGCAGGCGGACTGGTGGCACCAGTCGAACTCGCTTGCTGAGGACCTGCGGGCCGCCGGGGTGATCTTCACTTCCATGGAGGCCGCCGCGCGGGATCACCCGGATCTCGTGCGCGAATCCCTGACCGGAGAGCCAACGGCAACCTCGCTGGAGAAATTCGAAGCGCTCCAGGGCGCCCTGTGGCGC
>CAYYTN010000005.1:19073-32088 GCA_964474495.1 uncultured Chloroflexota bacterium | reverse complement strand
GCGGCAGATTCTATGCGGGCGGTCCGCGGCCGGGGCTACGCGGGGTTGGCGTCCGGTATTATTCGAGGGCGGCCGGCGGCGGGGACGGGGGGTGGCGGTTGCGGCCAGCGGCGCTCGTAGCTCAGCGGATAGAGCACTGGTCTTCGGAACCAGGGGTCGGGGGTTCGAATCCCTCCGGGCGCGCCGAGATTCACGGGCTTGAGGTTTAATGCGTCGCCGGGCGCGCCGGCTCGAATCCGACGGCCATGGATGTGGGGCGCCGGGCCGACCAGGGCGTCATTGGCATCCGCTGATCGGTCAAGCGCTGCCGGCGGCTCCCATTAGTTGCGCGACGTTCTCGCCACACACCAGGTCCATGTGGCGGGGTGGAATGAAATCACAGTGGTTGCGAACATAGTCGAGCGACTGCCGATAGGTGCAATGGCGCTCGACGTTTGGCATGTCGGAGCCCCAGATCAGCTTCTCCGGGCCGAGTCGCTCGTAGAACTGGCGGATAAGGGGCCAGCGCTCAGCGTACGGGTACTCCAAGCTCCCGCCATCCTGGATCGGGAACAGAATCTCCAGGCTCAGGTTCGGAGCGGCGAGTATCTCCCAAATCTCATCGGGCACCGTTACTTCGTTGCCGCGCTGGAAGTAGCTGTGGGTGATCCCGTGGGTGAGCAGGCACGGCACGTCCGGGTAGCGGCGTAGCCAGCCGGCGAGCGAGCGCATTTGGACCATGTACTCATCTCGGGTGGGTTCGGCCGCGGTGACGGCCCAGAATACCGGCAGGTTCCGGTCGCGGACATCGTCCCAGAAGGGCTGGCAGGCGGGATCATCAAACATTCCGGAGCGGCCGTGGAGGGTTGGCATGACGGTTTCGAAATAGAGTCCGTGCAGCCCCTCCTCATCGATGGCGCGCGCCAGGCGCTGGCGCTGACTTCGCTGTGTTAGTCGCCATTCACTCACCTGGGCGAGGGCCCAGAAGCGGTCAGGGTACTGCTTGATGGCCCGGGCCAGAAACGAGTTCAGTTCCCCGTATAGATGACCGGCCTGAAGTACGGCGCGGTCGATACCGGCGTAGTCCATCTGGGCGACCATCAGAGC
The DNA here is from genome assembly GCA_964474495.1 of uncultured Chloroflexota bacterium. Lineage (GTDB taxonomy): Bacteria > Chloroflexota > UBA11872 > UBA11872 > VXNJ01 > JASLPR01. The sequence goes on along the minus strand of CAYYTN010000005.1, from coordinate 31,002 downwards.
CGGCGAGGCGCTCAGGTCGACGAGAGTGGGGGGCAGGTATTGCTTGTAGTAGTCGGTGCCGTCGGCGGTCCAGGCCAGGCGGCCGAATCCGGCGCTGCGAAAGTTGACGTCGGTGAGAGCGTCGAAGTCGTAGCTCGAGCCTTCGACCAGCGTCTGTCGGGCTTCCTCGGAGGAATCGTCCAACCGCCGCGTCGGCTGCTTGTGAAAGGCCATCATCCATTGCAGGAAGCGCAGGTGGGCGGCGACGCTGCGGTGGCCGGACGCACCACCGAAGGCCGGGTAGGCGTGAGCGTGGCTATCGACAATCATTGCACTCCCCTTTCGACCGGCTTGACGCCCCGATCGTTATTTCCCGAGTGGTCTTCACGCGCCAGCCATCAATACCGGGCGCCAGGCCAGTATGCCAAAGACCGCTCTCGGTCCTGGCGGTATGCGGGACGGCATGGCGCCCGCCCATGCGGTCATCGAGCCGGCTGATGCCCCGGCGTGGGTAGGCTCAGGAATGTCTAGTCCGTTCGCCCTCAAATCGATCGGCTATCGATGGGTCCCGCTGCTTTTCGATACTCCGTGCCGGCCGCCGACGTCCTCATCCATTGTCTGGGACCGGCCGTGCTGTCTAGGCTTCGAGGAGCCTTTTCAAGGTCTGCAAATCCCCGTCAAGGCTCTTGCGGTACAACTTGTCCCAAACGCGATCGGACATCTTCCCGAAACTCTCCCGGTCAACGATCTCCCACCGGGTGGTTATTGTCAGCCTGGTCCCCCCATCCACCGACTCGTAGCTCCAAACGCCCTCGTACTCGGCTGGACCGGACGTGCTGCGAAACGCCACCCTGTGATTCGGTTCGTACTCCGTAATCTCCCACGTCGATTCAAACGAGCGGCCGAGACTCTTGCCAGACTCGCGTCCCGTCGCCCCCGGGACTATCCCCCCGTCTGACCCAGCCACGACATCAGCCTTCGCACCGCCTGCAGTCTCAACTTCCACCTCGCGCATTGAATGACGCCAGATCGGTTCGTTCTTCGGATTCTCGACAAAAGCGAAGACCTCTTCGACCGGCCGCTTGATTACGACACTCACTTCGTGTTTTGGCATCCGTCCCCATCCAGTAAACAATTGCGCCGATGTGCGGACCCGACCATCGCAAACCGGACGCGGACCCCAGCTCAGCTCGGGCCACCAAGGCTAGACGACGGAGCGGCTCCGCCTAAGTTCAAAAAGTTGCCGCGAGCCGGGACTGTCCATCTCTCGCGCGTCGCGAGCCGGCCTGCCAGGCGATCGCAACCGAATCGACGCAGCCCATCGGAATTTGTCGATCCCCTTCGCCTTCACTCAATTGTCCATCGATGGGTCCCGCTGTTTTCTGTGGATTCTGCGCTCTCCACGACAGCATTATCTGGACCTATCCGCTCCGTGTGATACTCATCGACCTGACGGCTTCAGTTTGACAACCAGGGTATGGCTGCAGACTCCCCGCCGGGTTCGGCGTGCGCGACCAAGGAGGTTGGGATGGCGTTCGAGACGGCTCTCCAAGTTGAGCACATGGATGGGCACAGGTGGAGGCTCCTAAAGCCGCTCAAATATCGGGGTAACAGACAGAGTTTCGAAGTTCCCACCGCTACCATCACGGACTTCGCGAGCGTTCCAATCGTCATCCGGTGGCTGGTGCCAAAGTATGGCCGCTACAACAAGGCGGCGGTCCTTCATGATTGGCTCGTCAGCCCCAGTAATCTCTCCAGGCCAAGTCGCAGGGACGCTGACGGGCTGTTCAGGCGAACGATGCGAGAGCTGGGAGTCGGGTTTCTTCGCCGCCGGACTATGTGGGCTGCCGTGCGCATCTGGGGAGGGTTGGGCGCGTCCAGCTTTGTTGAGCAGGCTACCGCGATCTTCTTCGCCGTCCTTGCCGCTCCTTTTGTTGCGCTGGGCGGTGTCGCCGTAGTGGCTCTTCGGCTCGCCTATTGGGTTGTCGAGTTTGTCTTCTACGTACTGCTAAGCGGCATTCGGTGGTCCCGGACAAACGTCTGGCGTGCGAATCCCGCTCACCATCCTCCGCCCAACTTTCCGAACCTCGCTCTTTGGTGGTGATAGCTCGTAGCCCAGCGGTCTTAGCCCTATCGACCCAGCCGATCCGGGACATATCGATCCCTTTCACCTTGAATAGATAAGCTTTCGACGGGTGGCGCTACCGTTTCTGGAACTCATGCGATTGGGAGGTTGCCCCGTGCCCGAGGATCAATTCGGCGAAGAAATCGCGGCGCGCTACGACGAGTCGACGGCGGACCGGTTCCGACCGGAGGTCCTGGACCCGACCGTTGACTTCCTCGCCGAACTCGCCGGCGACGGGACCGCCCTCGAACTGGGCATCGGCACGGGACGTGTGGCGCTGCCGCTGGCCGCAAAGGGCATCCCGGTCCACGGCATCGATCTCTCCACCGCGATGGTCGCCCGGCTGCGGGCGAAGCCCGGTGGCGACGCCATCGCGGTGACGATCGGCGACTTCGCGACCACCCGGGTGCCGGGTAAGTTCTCCCTGGCCTATCTGGTGTTCAACACGATCACCAACCTCACCAGCCAGGACGAGCAGGCCGCGTGCTTCGCCAACGTGGCCGAACACCTCGAACCGGGCGGGCGGTTCGTGATCGAGACCGGGTTCCCGGCCCGCTACCTGGGGCAGCCGGGCGAGACGATCCTGCCGTTCACGGTGACCCCCACCCGGCTGGGCTTCGACGAATACGACATCGTGAGCCAGACCTCGACCTCGCACCACTACCGGGTCGCGGACGGCGAACTGGCGGTCTGGTCGAGTTCACATCGGTATGTGTGGCCGTCCGAACTGGACCTCATGGCCCGCCACGCCGGCCTGAAACTGCGCGAGCGCTGGGCGACCTGGGCCTGCGAGCCGTTCACCGCGACCAGTACCGCGCACATCTCGGTGTGGGAGAAGACCGGGGGGTAGGCGGCGATTCGCTCCGGGCGCGTCGCGATTCAGGGGATTGCAGTCGCTGCCGCCGGCGCGATCGGATCAGGCGCTGAGGGCGGTCAAATCGTGGCCAATTCGCCGGTCTTGCTGGACTGATAGATTGCATCGACGATCTGGGCGACGTGCAGGCTTTGCTCCGGCCGTACCAGAGGCTCGGCGTCGTTGACCACGGCGTCAATGAAATTGGCCAGGGATCGGGCTTGCATCTCCTCGAATCCGGTTTCGCCGAGACCCTGCGGGTCCCAGTCGATGAGCATCTTGCCGTCGTCTTTGAAGACCTTCAGCGGCTGTAATTGGGCCCCGCCTTCGTCGCCGCACAGGACGACGCTCTTCAGGTCATCCTCGATGTTGAGCGCCCAGCTGCACTCGAGGTTGAGCGTCACGCCGCCTTCAAGACGAATCATCGCGGTGGCGAAGTCCTCGACGTCGAAGTCTTCGTGATTCCACGGCCCCCGATCATTGAAAACGTCGTCGCGGTTGCCGAATTTGCGGTAGGCGGAACCGAGTACGGATACGGGTTTTGGGTTGCCCATCAGCCACAGGGCCAGGTCCAGGACATGGACGCCCACATCGATCAGCGGACCGCCGCCGTTCAGCTCCAGGGAATGGAACATGCCATGGGAGGGGATGCCGCGGCGACGGTTGTAGACGGCGCGTCCGTAGTAGAGATCGCCCAGTTCGCCGCCGTCGATCAGGCGTTTCAACGCCCGGGCGCTATCCGAGAATCGTGACTGGAAGCCGATGGCGAGTTTGCGTCCTGACTTTTCGGCGGCGTCGAGCATCTTCTGCGCCTGGGCACCCGTCATCGCCATGGGCTTTTCGCAGAGGACATGTTTCCCGGCTTCGAGGGCGGCGATGGTGGCGGCCATGTGTGCGACGGGCGGGGTGCAGACACTGACGACGTCGATCTCTTCCAGCTCGAGCAGGCGACGGTAATCGTCAAAGGCCATGGGGATCTTGTGTTTGGCGGCGAGTTCGTCGGCGCGCTCGCCCAACACGTCGGCTACGGCGATCAGACGGACCCTGTCGGACATGCCCTTGTAGCCGGGGATATGAGCCAGGTTCGCGATGCTGCCGGCACCAATGATTCCGACGCCAACTGTGTCGGCCACGTTCAGCCCCCCGGCGGGAACGCCGCCGGCTGGCAGCGCGCTATGAAATCGGGTTCCATCCTAGTCCCGCGACTTCCCGGCGACCGGCAAATGAGCCGTGCCGCCGGGGGAACTCAGGCGTTGAGAGCGGTCCAATCGACCTCGGCCCAGCCGGCGTCGCGGACGCTGCGCATGATGGCGTCGTGCACGATCAACCCGGCGTGCCCGGCGGCGAAGGTAGGATAGGTGGGCTCGCCGCACTCGGCCGGCGCCCGCCCGACATCACGGTAGATTTCGCGAAACAGCAGGCGGAACGTCTCGGAGAAGCCTTCGCGGTAGGCGCCGGGATTCTCAAAAAAGCCGCGGGCGGCGTCGCTGGCTTCGCGGGGGTCGGGGGTGACGATTTCGTTGGCGCGCGCGCGGTGGCCGATCAGGAGTTCGTTGGGGTGCTCGGAGTTCCAGCCGGCGCCGGCTTCGGCGGCGTCGATTTCGACCGCCAGGCGGTAGGGATGCCCGACTGCCATGTGGGACATCGAGAGCGCGCCGCGGGCGCCGGATTCGAAGCGGACCAGCAGGTTGGCGATCTCTTCGCCGCCGGGACCGGCGGCGGCGGCGGCGCGCGCCGGATAGGCGGTGTGGAAGTCGGCGCAGACGGCGGCGACGCGGTCGCCGAGGATGAAGCTGGTTAGGTCGACGAGGTGGCTGCCGGTGGTGGTGGCGACGACGGAGGGCCCGCCGATGGCGGGGTCGAGTCGCCAGTCGGTGTCGCTTTCGTGCCAGAGGGAATCGTCGACGATGGAGGCGCGCACGGCGAAGACCGACCCGAGGCTGCCGGATCGCTGGCGGGCGGCGAGCTCCTGGACGAGCGGGTAGAAACGGTTGTTGAAGCAGACGGCGTTGACCAGCCCGGCGTCGGCGGCGCGGGCGCGCAACTCGGCGGCTTCGGCGGGGAGCATGGTGAGAGGCTTTTCGCAGACGACGTGTTTGCCGGCGGCCAGGGCGGCGCGGGCCATGGCGTAGTGCTCACGGTTGGGAGCGCAGATGTGAACTACATCGGGATCGGCGCCGGCGAGCGCGGTGGCGAGGTCGGGGTCGCCGCGGGGGACGCGGAACTCCGCGGCGGCGGCGGCGCCGCGCACCGCTGACGAGGCGACGACGCTGACCACTTCGACGCCGCTGCGCCGGAGCGCGTTGATGTGGATGCGGCCGATCATGCCGACCCCGACCACCACGGCCCGATGCGGTCGGCCGGGGTCAGCCATGTGATTCCCGCCCGACCCCGGCGGGCGTGGTGTCGGGGGCGAAATACCCGAGTTCGCCCGAAATCTTGGCGGCGACGGTGGTGACGTTCTCACCGAGGCCGACGACGGCTTCCTCACCGAACTCGCCGCTGGGACCGGCGACACTGACGGCGGCCACCGGCCGGCCGGTGTAGTCGCGAATGACCGCGCCGACGCAGCGCAGGCCGGCGATGGCCTCTTCGTCGTCGATGGCGTAGCCGGCGGCGCGGATCTTCTCGAGCTCGGCCTGGAAGGCGGCCCATTCGGTGATAGTGTTCTCGGAGTGGGCGGGCATGCCTTTGATCTCGAGGATGCCGGCGATCTCTTCGTCGCGCATGGCGGCGGCGATGGCCTTGCCGGTGCTGGTGCTGTGGAGGGGAAGCCGTTCGCCGATGTAGGTCATGCGCCGGAGCGGGCGGTCGGGATAGGCGAGGCCGATGTTGACGGTGGCGCCGTCGTCGAGCTGGGCGAGGGTGGCGGTCTGGCCGGTGTGCTCGGCGAGCCAGCGCAGATGGGGGTCGGCGAGCGCGGCCAGTGCGGTGGACTGTTGGAAGGAGCTGGCGACGGGCAGGACGGCGGGACCGACCTGGTAGGTGTTGCGCTCGGGGTCGCGCCGCAGGAACCCGGTGTCGACGAGCGAGGTGAGGAGCCGGAAGGCGGTGGCTTTGCCCAGGTCGGTGCGCTGCGCCAGCTCGGCGAGCGCCAACTCGGGGGTGTCGGGGGCGAAACAGGCCAGCAGGCCCAGCCCGCGCAACAACGCGCGGGTACGGTATTGGCCGCGCTCGGCGCCGCCGGAGGTGGCTTCTTCCTGGCTCACTGTTGGACCGCCGTTGCGGGGGTTGAGGGAGCGGGACGTTCGTTGATACGGCGGCATCTTACCCGCACCGTCGGGCGCGCTGGATCTTCTGATCGATTCGGCCGCGGGCTGGGGATCATGTTCTCATTCGGCAGCGATGCTATCCACCGACCTGATCGGTGACTCATGAAATGTCATTTTGCAATAGGAGACCGATCCGATGCAAATGGGGGTGGATGAGCCGGGGCGAGGGCGGATTCGGGGCGTTGGGTGGTGCTGGAAGGGGCGATAAGTGAGGGTTGGACAGGTTGGAGAGACGCTATTGGAGAATGGCCCGGACATGGCGCCCAGGCGGTGGCGGAGCGGCGGATTGGCGGGGTCGTGGCGGCTACCGCGAGGCAACTTGACACTCGTTGGGGCGGGCGGTAGATTTCGCGCATCACTCCGTGGAACGGTGTTTCATGAAGTTCGTAATGGGGTTGGGCAGGCAAAGGAAGATCGTCGTATTGAGAGCTCGGGGGGGCCGGCAGGTATACCGGTCATCGGCGGAGTACGGCCGCGTTCTTGCGGTGGTCCCGGATGGTTTGGCGGGCTAGATTTTGACGGCAGCCGATCCCAAGGTATTCGATCCCGCGGCGGAGGGGGAAGCCACCGGCAAGGTGCGCAGCGAATGGCTGCTGGCGTGGTACCGGTTCCGCCGCAACAAGGCCGCGATTGTCGGCGGGATCATCCTGGGGTTGATCGCGTTGGTGGCGGTGTTCGCGGACGTGATCGCGCCGTACGGTCTGAACGAGTACGAAACGGGCATGGAAGGGTTTCTGGCTCCCCCGGGAAGCCCGGGTCATCTGCTGGGTACCGACGATTTTGGGCGCGATGTTCTGAGCCGGGTGATTCACGCGTCGCGAATCTCACTACGGATCGGGATCGTGGCCGTCTTCATCGGATCGGTCGGCGGCACCCTGATCGGCTTGGCAGCCGGCTTCTTCGGCGGTCGCGTCGATTGGAGCATCAGCCGCGTCCTGGACGTCATGTTGGCGTTCCCGGGGGTCCTGCTGGCGATCGTGATCGTGTCTTCGCTGGGGCCCGGCCTCACCAACGCGATGATCGCGCTGGGGGTCTCGGCCATTCCGTACTACGCGCGGGTGGTGCGCGGATCGACGCTGGCGGCGCGGGAGCTCGTGTATGTGCGGGCGGCGCGGGCGGTGGGGATGAGCGAATTCCGAATCATGCTGCGCCACGTGCTGCCGAACATCATCAGCCCGATCATCATCATGGTCACGCTCGGCATGGCGACCAGCATCATCGCGGCGGCGGGGCTGAGTTTCCTGGGCCTGGGGGCGGTGCCCCCGACCCCCGAGTGGGGCCTGGAACTGTCGGTGGCGCGGCGGCTGTTGCGGGTCGCGCCCTGGATTGGAATCTCCCATGGGGTGGCGATCTTCGTCACCGTAATGTCGATCAACCTGCTGGGCGACGGCCTCCGCGAGGCGCTGGACCCACAGGCCACATCGTGGGTCAAGTGAGGTTCTATTTGTAACAACCGCCGAGCATTCCACGCGGAATCCCCGATGGGACTCCGCATTCCGTTGGCGCGAGTAGCGCCAGCGAGCATCCAAGGGAGGGTGTGGGTATGAGAGCACTGAAATCGATGAGCCGCCGGCGGCTCATCCAGGGCAGCCTGGTAGGTGGCGTGGGGGCGCTCGCCCTGGCCGCCTGTGGCGAGGCCGAGACGGTTGAGAAGACCGTAATCCAGGAAATCCCGGTCGACCGCATCGTCACGGTCAAGGAGGAAGTCCCGGTCGAGGTCGTCCGCGAAGTCGAGGTCGAGAAGATCGTCGAAGTCGAGGTGATGGTCGGCGGCGGCGCGGACGCGCCGGACAACGTCTTTTCGATCGGGCCGATCACCGCGGTGCGCATGGGCGCGGCGCGGGATGTGACCCCGTGGAATCCGCGACGCGGCGGGACCATCACCCACGGGTCGCCCAGTTCGATCAACAATCTCGACCCGCTGCACATGCCGGATGGCTGGTCGCTGATGGCCGGCGGACAGCCGTTGTACGACGGCCTGATCGCCTACGGGCCCGGGCCGACGTTGCAGCCGTGGCTGGCCGATAGCTGGGACATATCCGACGACCTGATGACGTACACCTTCCACCTGCGGCAGGACGTGAAGTTCCACGATGGGACGCCGTTCAACGCGGCGGCGGCGGTGTACAACTTTGAGCTGTGGATGGATCCGGCGAACACCCCGGGCGCGGTGGCCAATGTCGCCTCGCAGATCGAGCGGGTGGAGGCTTCGGACGAGTTCACGCTGGTGATCACGCTGAACGAACTCAACGTGTTCTTCATGAACGACCTGGTGGCCAACCAGGGTGGGGTTGTGTTTGCGTCGCCGGCGGCGATCGAGGAGTTCGGCGAGGACCTGACCCGGAACCCGGTAGGAACGGGGCCGTTCAAGTTCCGCGAGTGGAAAGAGAACCTGTCGCTGACGCTGGACCGGTTCGATGACTACAACTGGGGCCCGCCCTGGGCGCGCAACCGCGGCCCGGCCTACCCGGACACGTTCATCTCGTTTGAGATGACGGACGTGGCGGCGAAGATGGCGGCGTTCGAGGCGGGCGAAGTGGGCTTCATGCAGCACTTCAGCCTGACCGAGTTGCAGCCGTTCTTCGCGGACCCGGGCACGGCGATCCACCTGCACCTGATTCCGGGGCAGCCGTGGTACCTGCAGACGAACGCGTCACTGTTCCCGACGGACGACGTGATCGTGCGCCGGGCGCTGATCCACGCGACCGACCGCGGCACGGTGACCCGTGGCGTGACGCTCGGGTTCGGCGCGCTGTCGGGCAGCCTGCTGGTGCCGGGCACAGTGGGCTACAACCCGGAGCTGGAGGGCATGTACGAGTTCGACATCGCCAAGGCCAACAAGCTGCTTGACGATGCCGGCTACCTGCGCGCCGAGGATGGGTTCCGCTACTCGCAGGACGGCCAACTGCTGGAAGTGGATTTCCCGGACACGCCGAACCCGTTCTCGCAGCCGTACAAGCTGAACATCGAGAACGCGATCGGCATCTCGGTGATCACGCCCAACATTGAGTGGGGCACGGCCGTCGAGGGCTACCTGGTCGGCAAGCACACCCACAAGTGGCAGGGCGGAGTCGGCGTGGAAGGCGGCGTTGTGATGAACACCGTCTACCACTCGGACAACTTCGGCGTGCCGGGCAACCGGGCGTTCACGTGGTACTACGACGACGTTCTGGACGGTCTGCTGGACGATGTGAAGCAGGAGCCGGATGTCGAGAAGCGTGCCGAGATCACGAACAAGGCCCACACCATCTTGATGGAGCAGGCGCTTGGCATCCCGTTGGTGGAATGGGGCAGCCTGTTCCCGACGAACACGGGACTGGTGGGCGGAAGCGTGTTCCACGGAATCTCGCAGACGCCGTACACGTTCGACCTGTACTCGACGGACGAGGGGTAGCGATTGTCGGTAGATAGGATCGATTAACCCGGAACTGATCAGGCGCAGACGTGGCCAAATACCTTGCGTTGCGACTCCTGGCGGCGATACCGGTGCTGCTGGGCGTGTTGCTCATCGTGTTTGTCCTGCTGCGCCTGATCCCGGGCGATCCGGTCGATATCATTTTTTCCGGCCGCGGCGCGGGCGCCTCCAGCGCGCGCACGACCGGCGAGGCGGTGGAGCGGTTGCGGGAGGCCTATCACCTGGATCGCTCGATCCCGGTGCAGTTCCTGTACTACCTGCGGGACGTGGTCACCGGCGATTTCGGCCGCTCCTTCCGCACCAACATCCAGGTCGGCGACCTCATCAAGGAGCTCTTTCCCCAGACCCTGCAACTGACGATGGCGGGGATGGGGGTGGCGCTCTTCGTCGGCATCCTGGCCGGGGTCGTTTCGGCCATCCGCCACCACACCTGGGTCGACTACCTGGGGCAGTTCGTGGCGGTTTTTGGCGTCTCCATCCCGGACTTCTTTTTCGGGCTGGTAATGATCTTCGTTTTCAGTATCTGGGCCGGCTGGCTGCCGGCGATCAGCGGCGATAAACCCATCGGGCTCATCATGCCGGCGATCACCCTGGGGGTCAGCTCGGCGGCGATCCTGGCGCGGTTGACGCGGTCTTCGATGCTGGATGTCATGAGCCGGGATTTCATTCGCACGGCCCGGGCGAAGGGCCTCAAGGAGGGCAAGGTGGTCTGGCGCCATGCGTTTCAGAACGCCCTGATTCCGGTCATCACGATCGTGGGTTTGCAGTTCGGCAGCCTGCTGACCGGCGCGATTGTCGTGGAGGTGGTGTTTACCCGGCAGGGGCTGGGCTTCGAGCTTGTGAACGCCGTGGTCACCCGCAACTATCCGGTGGTGCAGGCGCTGGTGATGCTGGCGTCGCTGGTGTACGTGGTCATGAATATCTTTGTCGATACGCTCTATACCTACGTCGATCCGCGCGTGCGGATTCAAACCTAGCCGGCCGCGCGATGACGGGCCGATGAGACTGGGACTTTCGCAGGCGTCGTATCGCTGGGTCGCCTACCCGGGGCTGCGCATCGATCAGCCGGAGTATGGATTTCGCGGCATGCCGTACCCCTATGGCTCGACTGCCGAAGGGCCGCGCGAGCTTGACGACAACATCGGCTGGTGGCTGGATCGCTGCGCCGAGTGGGACCTGGAGGTTCTGTACCTGGCCATGAGCTGGTTCGCGGACGAGGCGGCGGTGGTGGCCAACGCGGCGGAGATGGCTAAGCGCGGGATCGAGTGGATCGGCTCGGTGAGTGGGGCCTGGGCGGTGCCGGCCGACGAGTGGCCGGAATGCCGGGCGCAGGCGCGCCGCAAGCTGGAACTGGCGCGAGCCGCCGAGATGAAGACGACGGTGATCGTGAACGCCGATCCGCCGGGAGCCGAAGGCCAGCCGGTGCCGAACGGCGGGCTGCGCTTCGGGCATTTCAGCCGCGAGATCGGAATCGACGAACAGATCGAGAACATGATCCGCAACCTGGGGGACTTCGTTTCGCTGGCCGAGGAGTGCGGAGTGGCGCTGGCTTACGAAAACCACATGGATTACCGGATCAGCGAACTGGTGCAGGTTGTGGAGGGGGTTGCCTCCCCGTGGCTGGGCATTTGCTACGACTTCGCCAACAGCTACTCGGTGGTGGAGGACCAGCTGGAAGCGGCGCACCGGGCGGCTCCCTACACGCTGGTGACCCACGTGAAGGACATGCGGGTGCAGTCGATCACGACGACCGGCGAGCCGCGGTTCTTCCTGACCCCGATCGGCTACGGCGATGTGGAGGTGGCGGAGATCTTTGAAGTGCTGCAACGGGGCGCGCCGGACGCGGACAACCTGCCCAATTGCGCGTCGCCGCCGTGCCTGCCGGAGTTCGATCCGCAGCTCTGGATGAGGCTGAGCGTGGAGTGGCTGGGGCAGAACTGTGGGCAGTATTTCCCGAAGCGGTTTCGATCGGCGGCATGATGCGAACGAGCAGGAGGCGCAAGCGATGAGACTGGGATTGTCACAGGCGGCCTATCGCTGGGTTTCGTACCCGGGGCTGCGGATCGATCAGCCGGAATATGGCTTTCGCGGCATGGCCCATCCGTACGGGACGGTGACGGAGGGCCCGGTGAGCATGGAAGAGGCGCCGGTGGAGTGGTGGGCGGATCGCTGCGACGAGTGGCACCTGGACTCGCTGTACATGGCGACGTCGTGGTTCAAGACCGAGGCGCAATACAAAGCGGCGGCAAAGATTCTGGCGGACCGGAATATCGAGTGGATCGGCT
>CAYYTN010000005.1:14030-19063 GCA_964474495.1 uncultured Chloroflexota bacterium | reverse complement strand
GCGGGGGCAGTGCGCATTGATGGCTCCGCCGCTGGCCTGGGCGCTGGAGCCGGACGAGTGGCCGGCGATCCTGGACGACGCCACCTTCGCGCTGGAGCAGATGCAGGGCGTGGGCGTGAAGATGACGGCGATGGTCAACAGCGACCCGCCGGGCGCCGAGGGGCAGCCGGTGCCGAACGGCGGTCTGCGCTTCGGGCACTTCAGCCGGGAGATACCGATGGCGCGGCAGATCGAAAACATGGCCCGCAACCTGGCCGACCTGGTGAAGGTGGCGGAGAAGACGGGGATCGTGCTGGCGTTCGAGAATCACATGGACTACCGGATCAGCGAGATCGTGCAGGTGGTGGAAGCGGTGGACTCGCCCTGGTTGCGGATCAACTATGACTTCGCGAACTGCTACTCGGTGGTCGAGGACCAGGTCGAGGCCGCGCACCTGGCGGCGCCCTACACGGTGATGTCGCACATCAAGGACATGCGGGTGCAGTCGATCACGACCACCGGCGAGCCGAAGTTCTTCCACGCGCCGCTGGGCCACGGCAATGTGGAGATACCGGAGATCCTGGAAATCTTGCAGCAGGGCTCGCCGGACCCGGACTCGATCTCGCACTGCATCGAGACCTGTTGCCTGCCGGAGTACGACCCGCAATTGTGGATGAAATTGAGCATCGAGTTCTTGGAGACCGAGTGTGCGCAGTATTTCAAGTCGCGTCCGCCCGTGAACGCTTCGTGAACCCGGAATCGAACGTCGCCGTGCTAACTCCCGACGCCCCGCAGGACGCGGTCGGCCCGGATGGGCCGGGCCGCTTCAAGGTGCTGATCACGGGGGTGTTCCTGCCGCACACCGAGGCGGAGATCGCGGCGCTGGAAGACATCGCGGACGTGGTCGTCAATCGGGAGCCTTCGCGGGAAGAGCTGGTGGCGCTGGTGGCCGACGTGGACGCGCTGATGGTGGATATCTCGCCGGTGGACGCCGAGTTGCTGGAACACGCGCCGCGGCTGAAGGCAGTGGTCATGTACGGAGTGGGGACCGACCACATCGACGGCGCGGCGGCGGCGGCGCGCGGCGTAGTGGTGTCGAATACGCCGGAGGCGTTTTCGACCGACGTGGCCGAGCACGCCATGGCCTTGCTGCTGGCGCTCTCGCGCGGCGTCGGCATGGCCAACGCCGGGATACGCGGCCGGCGCGAGTGGGACCCCTACGGCCCGGCGCACGCGCCGGTGCGGTTGCGCGGAAAGACGCTGGGGCTGGTGGGGATCGGGCGGATCGGCCGCGAGACGGCACGGATCGCCGCCGGGCTCGGGATGAAGGTGCTGGCCTTTGACCCCTATGTGGACCGAGCCGGGTTCCGACCGCCGTCGGGGGGGGCGGTGGAGTTCCGCGACGACCTGGCGGCGCTGCTTACCGAGTCGGACGCGGTGAGTCTGCACGTGCCGCTGACGGCGGAGACCCGGGGGCTGATCGGGAAGCCGGAACTGGAACGGATGAAGCCGGGGGCGTTCCTGGTGAACGTGTCGCGGGGAGCGCTGATCGACCAGGCGGCGCTGCGGGAAGCCCTGGAAAGCGGACGGCTGGGCGGGGCGGGGCTGGATGTGCTTGTGCCCGAGCCGCCCGACTGGGACGACCCGCTGCTGGAGGCGCCGAACCTGGTACTGACGCCGCACATGGGCTGGCGGTCGGACCGGTCGGAAATGGAAGTCGAGATGGGGGCGGTGGCCGAAGTCCGGCGGATCTTGCTGGGCGAAGGGCCGAAGTTCCGGGTGAACGGATGAGCGGCGGCGGGGGCGGCGCGGGTGGGGGGGGGGCGGATCGGCATCGACACCGGCGGGACCTTCACCGATCTGGTGGTGATGGACGAGGCGACCGGCGAGGTGGCGGTGGTGAAACGGCCATCCACGCCGGGCGACCCGAGCGAGGCGATCCTGGATGCGCTGCTGCGCTCGGAGGTGCGGCCGGAGGCGATTGAGACGCTGGTGCTGGGGACGACGGTGGCGGTGAACTCGCTGCTGCAACGCACCGGGGCCAGGGTGATCTACGTGGCGACCGACGGACTCCAGGACGTGCCGTTCCTGCAACGGGTGAGCCGCAAGTTCCACTACGACCTTTCCTGGGAGCGCCCGCTGCCGCTGGTGCGCCGCAACGATTGCCTGGGGGTCGTGGAACGGGTGGATTACCTGGGCCGGGTGGTGGATCCACTGGAGCCGGCGGCGCTGGCGAAGCTGAGCGCCGACCTGCGCGAGCGGCTGGCCGAGGACCCGGACGCCGACGTGACGGTGGCGGTGAATTTCCTGTTCTCCTACGTGCGGCCGGAGCACGAGCGGATCGTGCGCGACCACCTGGCGGCGGAGTTCCCGGACCTGCTGGTCTCGGTGTCCAACGAGGTGGCGCCGATCTGGCGAGAGTACGAGCGGGCCAGCACCACGCTGGCGGATGCCTACGTGCGGCCGCTGGTGGCAAGGTTCGTAGCGCGGATGCAGGACAAACTGCGCGAGTTCGGCTTTGCGAAACCCTGGGCGCTGATGAAGTCGAACGGCGGGCAGCTGCTGGCCGAGGCGGCCGCGCAACGCCCGGTGCACACCCTGCTGTCGGGGCTGTCGGGTGGGGTGATCGCCGGGCAGTACTACGGCGAATTGCTGGGCGACCGCGACGTGATCACGTTCGACATGGGCGGCACCAGCGCGGATGTGGGGGTGGTGGCCGACGGGCATATCGGCTACACGACCGAGTGGGAACTGGAATTCAGTCTGCCGGTGTCGGCGCCGTTCATCGAGATGACGACGATGGGGGCGGGGGGCGGTTCGATCGCCTGGATCGACAAGGGCGGTTTCCTGAAGGTGGGGCCGCAGAGCGCCGGGGCGGAGCCGGGTCCGGCCTGCTACGGGCTGGGCGGCACCGAACCGACGATCACCGACGCGAACGTGGTGCTGGGGCGGCTGAACGCGGAGAACTTCCTGGGCGGGGAGATGCGGCTGCACGCCGAGCGGGCGCAGGAGGCGGTGACCGGGATCGCGCAGCGGTTGGGGATTGAGCCGGAGCGGGCCGCGCAGGCGATCATCGAGGTGGCGAACGAGAACGTGGCCGAGGCGATGCGGCAGCTGACGGTGCGGCGCGGGCTGGATCCGCGCGATTTCACCCTGGTGGCGTTCGGCGGGGCGGGTCCTTTGCACGCCGCCGCGATCGCGCGGGCAGTCGGGGCGCGGCGGGTGATCGTGCCGCCGCACCCGGGACTCAGTTCGGCGTTCGGCACCCTGCTGGCGGACATGCGGGTGGACAAGACCTGGACCCACATCGTGCGCTCGGACGGGATCGACGCGCCGGCGATCGACACCCGGATGGCGGAGCTGGAGGAAGAGGCGGTGGCGGAACTGCGCGAGGAGGGCTTCGGCGGCGAGCCGGCGGTGCGGCGCTCGAGCAACATGCGCTACCTGGGACAGAACTACGAGGAAGAAATCGACATGCCGCTCGGCAAGATCGACGACGCGGCGATGGCGGCTCTGGTGGAGTCGTTTCACGCCCACCACGAGGCCACCTACGGCTACCGGATCGCCGGCGAGGTGATCGAGATCGTGCGTTTCAACGTGACGGTCGGCGGGGCGGCGTCACAGCCGACACTGCCGAAGCTGGCGGCCGGGCCGGCGGCCGCGCCGCGGGCGGTGCGCGAGGTGATGTTCCCGGACGGCGGCGCGGTGCCCTGCCCAATCTACGAGCGCGAAGACCTGCGCCCCGGCCAGGTGCTGGAAGGGCCGGCGGTGGTGGAGGAACTGGACTCGACGACGCTGGTGCACCCGGGAGACACGCTGACCGTCAGCGAGCGCGGACTGGCGCTGATCGAGTTCGGGGGCGATCCGGAAATGGCGACGGCCGCCGCCGGCGAAGCGAAGGCGGGGTCCCGATGAGCGCGAAGCCCGCAGCCGCGGCGGTGGACCCGGTGACGCTGACGGTGGTGCACAACCGGCTGGTGGGAATCTGCCGGGAGATGGGCACGACGATGATCCGGACGGCCTACTCGCCGATCTTCAGCGAGAGCCGCGACTTCTCCTGCGTGCTCTTCAATGGCGCCGGCGACATGCTGGCGCAGACCGAGTTCTGCCCGGCCCAGGTGGGGGCGATTCGGTTCGTGGTGAAGTGGTTGATCGCCGAAATCGGGGCGGAGAACCTGAAGCCCGGCGACGTGGTGGTGCACAACGACCCCTATCGCGGCGGGGTGCACATGCCGGAGCACGTGGTCATCAAGCCGGTCTACTACGAGGACGAGCTTTTCGGCTACGTGGCCAATATCGCGCACCTGGTGGAGATCGGCGGCCAGGCGGTGGGCGGGTTCGCGGCGACGGCGACGGAGATCTACCAGGAGGGTCTCAGGGTGCCGCCGGTGTGGTTGATCCGCGAGGGCGAGTACAACCACGACGTGTGGAAGATGATCATGGCCAATCACCGCGCGCCGCGCATCTCGTGGGGAGACCTGCACGCGATGGTGGCCTCGCTGACGGTTGCCGAGCGGCGCGTGCACGAGTTGCTGGACGCCTATGGGGTCGAGCAAATCAAGACGATCAGCCAGCAACTGCTGGACCACGCGGAGCGCTGGATGCGCGAGGAGATCCGCGCGATCCCGGATGGCGTGTACCACTTCGAAGACTGCATGGAGGACGCCCGCGAGGAGCCGGAACGGGATTGGATTCGGCTGAAGCTGGTGATCGAGGACGGGGACATCCTGGCCGATTTCAGCGCCAGCGACCCGCAGGCGGAGCATGTGTTGAACGCCACCTACGGGGTCACCGCCTCGGGGGTCTACAACGCGGTGTTCCACCTGGCCGACAACGAGATTCCGCACAACGACGGGGCCTACCGGCCGATCGCGGTGATCGCGAAGCCGGGGACGATAACGAATGTGATCCACCCGGGCGCCTGCGTCGGCGGGAACACCGAGACCCACCCGCGCATCTGGGGGATCACGATGGGGGCGCTGGCCCAGGCGGCGCCGGAGCGGGTGTCGGCCGACACCGGTTCGACGGCCTGCAATTTCCTGTTCGGCGGGGTA
>CAYYTN010000005.1:0-13991 GCA_964474495.1 uncultured Chloroflexota bacterium | reverse complement strand
CCCGGCACGACGCCGACGGCAACAGCCACCAGGTGATCCCGAACGGCAACACCCAGACCACCCCGGTGGAAATCTTCGAGACGCGCTATCCGTTCCTGGAACGGCACTACCGGCTGCGCACCGACTCGGGCGGGCCGGGCCGGCAGCGCGGCGGGCTGGGCTCGGATCGCATTCTGGAGGTCCGTGCGCCGGAGATCACGATGTCGGCGCTGTTCGACCGGATGGTCATGCAGCCCTGGGGCATTTTTGGCGGCGAGGGCGGCGACAACTCGGAGTTGCTGATCAGGCCGGCCGGCAGCGACGAATTCGTGACCTTCCGCGAGGCCTACGGCACCCCGAGCAACTCGCGGGTCTCGAACATCAAGCTGAAGCGCGGCGACCGCGTGTTGCTGCGCTCGTCGGGCGGCGGCGGCTACGGGAAGCCGGAGGAGCGGCCGGTCGAGGCGGTGCTGGCCGATGTGCGCGAGGACTTCGTGTCGATCCAGGGCGCCCGCGACGACTACGGGGTGGCGATCGTGGCCGACGGCAAGGATCTGGCGGTGGACCACAAAGCGACGGCGGAACTGCGCTCGCGGCCGCTGGCGGGGAGCGCGATGATGCCGGACCGGCGTGGCGCGGCGGCGAACGGAGGGGAGGCCGGCGGGGACCTGCTGGCGGCGCTGCGCGAAACCGACAATGAGCCGCAAGGGCACTGGGAGGCGCTGGAAGGCGACTGGTGGGACCCGGGGATCATCAACTGCGAGATGTGCGGGCAGATGATCCCGCGCGATGTCTGGGTGGCGGCTGACGGGCTGCGGGTGTGCTCGCACCAGTGCGACCGTCTATATCGCTCATACCGGGGAGGGGCGCGATGACCGAGGCGCAGCGGCTGCTGGCGGTCGACGGACTGGAGGTGCAGTTCAGCACCGACGAGGGAATCGTACGGGCGGTGAACGGCATCTCGTACGCGCTGGAAGCCGGGGGGTCGCTGGGGATCGTGGGCGAGTCGGGCTGCGGGAAGAGCGTGAGTTCGCTGGCGGTGATGGGGCTGGTGCCGCAGCCGGTGGGCAAGATCGTGGCCGGCAGCGTGGAGTTCCAGGGCCGGGACCTGCTGGAGCTGACCCCGGGCGAGATGCGGGAGATTCGCGGCGGGGACATCTCGATGATCTTCCAGGATCCGATGAGCTCGCTGAACCCGGTGCTGACGGTGGGTTTCCAGATTCAGGAGTCGCTGCGGCTGCACCTGGGAATGGACAAGCGGGCCTCGGCGGTGCGGGCGGTGGAACTGCTGGATATGGTGGGGATCCCGTCGCCGGAAGACCGGGTGAATGACTACCCGCACCAGCTTTCCGGCGGGATGCAGCAGCGGGTGATGATCGCGATGGCGATCTCGTGTCAGCCAAAGCTGCTGTTCGCGGATGAGCCTTCGACGGCGCTGGATGTGACGATCGAAGCCCAGGTGATCGAATTGCTGGGGCGGCTGCGCGAGGAACTGGGGATGGCGGTGGTGCTGATCACCCACGACCTGGCGGTGGTGGCGGGGTTCTGCGAGGAGGTGGTGGTGATGTATGCCGGGTATGTCGTGGAGCAGACCTCGGTCGGGGAAATCTTTCACAACCCGCGGCACCCCTACACGATCGGGCTGCTGGGCTCGATGCCGGGGACCGATACGGACATCGGCCGCCACAACCGCCTGAACGCGATCCAGGGCGCGCCGCCGGACCTGACGGCGCTGCCGGACGGCTGCCCGTTCGCGCCGCGCTGCACGTTCGCGCAGGATCGCTGCCGGACCGAATTGCCGGAGCTTGATGAATTGCGGGCCGGTCACGCGATACGTTGCTTTGTTGATGTGGAGACGGGAGAGGCGCGATGAGCGGCGAGCTGCCGACGGCGGCGAACGACGGGCAGCCCGTCCTCGAGGTGAAGGGCCTGACGAAGCACTTTCCAGTAGTCCGCGGGGCGGTCTTCAGGCGCGAGGTCGGCAGCGTGAAGGCGGTGGACGGGATCAGCTTCAGCATCCAGCCCAACGAGACGCTGGGGCTGGTGGGGGAGTCGGGCTGCGGTAAGACGACCACTGGCAATGCGGTGCTGCAACTGGAGAAGCCGACCTCCGGGGAGGTCATCTTCGAGGGGCGCAACCTGGTGGAGTTGCCGATCGCGGAGCAACGCCGGGCGCGCCGCCGGATGCAGATGATTTTCCAGGACCCTTTTGGCTCGCTGAATCCGCGGATGCCGGTGGGCAAGATCATCGAGGAGCCGCTGGGCGTTCACGGGATCGGCGACAGCCGCCAGGAACGCCGCGACCGGGCGGCCGAATTGCTACGACTCGTGGGGTTGAGTCCGAACCATGCGGTCCGCTACCCCCACGAATTCTCCGGCGGCCAGCGCCAGCGCATTGCTCTCGCGGGCGCTGGCCGTTAGGCCCAGCTTCATCGTGTGCGACGAGCCGGTGTCGGCGCTGGACGTGTCGATCCAGGCGCAAATCATCAACCTGTTCCTGGACTTGCAGGAGCAGCTGGCGGTGGCCTACCTGTTCATCTCCCACGACCTGAAGGTGGTGCGGCAGATCAGCGACCGGATCGCGGTGATGTACCTGGGCAAGATCGTGGAACTGGCCCCGAGCGCGGAGCTGTATTCGCGGCCGCTGCACCCGTACTCGCGGGCGCTGCTGTCGGCGGTGCCGCTGCCCGATCCCGATATCGAAGCCACCCGTGAGCGCATCATACTGGCCGGCGATGTGCCCAGCCCGGTGGACCCGCCGTCGGGCTGCCGGTTCCATCCGCGCTGTCCGTGGGCTGTGGATCGCTGCGAGGTCGAGGACCCGGTGGAACGGGAGGTGTCCACCGGCCATTTCGCCGCCTGTCACTTGGCCGAGGAAATCGCGGCGGGGGGCGGGGCGCTGCCCGGACGAAACGGTGCGTGACGGCGGGCGGCGCCCGGGCGTGCCGGCGTGAAGATCCGATCCGTGGAGGCGCACGTGGCCTCGGACGGGCTGCGCAACGCGACGTACGTGACGATCGAGACGGAGTCGGGAGTCGTGGGGCTGGGCGAGGCGTACACGGCGGGGCCGGACCTGGCGGTGGCGGAGACGGTGCGCTACCTGGGCGACTGGCTGGTGGGGCAGGACGCATCCCGGCGCGAGCGGCTGTGGGCGGAGTGCTACCGCGGCCTGCGCTTTCCGGCCGGGGCGGTGGGCTGGGCGGCGATCAGCGGGATCGACCTGGCGCTGTGGGATCTGGCCGGCAAGGCGGCCGGCCTGCCGGTGTACCAGTTGCTGGGCGGTGTGTATCGGGACCGTATCTGGGTGTACCTGGACATCGTCACCGGCGAGCCGGACTTCATGGCCGAGCAGGCGCGGGCCGGGCACGAGCAGGAAGGCTTCACCGCGTTCAAGGTGTTCCCCTACGCGACTGAGGACGACGTGCTTTCGTGGCGGTCGATCTGCGACCTGGTGTTGGCGCGGGTGGCGGCGGTGCGGGCGGCGGTCGGCGACGAGGCCGAGATTGGGGTGGACTTCCACGCCAAGATCGAGGAGCCGGCCCGGGCCGCCGAATTGGCGCGACGGCTGGAACCGTTCCGCCCGATGTTCATCGAGGAACCGATTCGCCCGGGCAGCCACGCGGTGATGGCGGAGACGCGGCGCCGTTTCAAGATCCCGCTGGCGACCGGCGAGAGTCTCTACGGGAAGCACGAGTTCCTGGACCTGATCAATGCGGGTGCGGTGGACCTGCTGCAGCCGGACCTGCTGCTGTGCGGCGGGCTGACGGAACTGTGCAAGATCGCGGCGGTGGCCGAGGCGCACATGATCTCGCTGATCCCGCACAACCCGTTTGGCCCGCTGACGACGGTGATGACGGCGCATTTCGCGGCGGCGACGCCCAACTTCACGCTGATGGAACTGCCACAGGCCGGCCTGCCGGGGAGCCGCGAGGCCGAGGCGCAGGCGCGGCGGCGCAGCTTCGTGGAGGTGGACACCACGGTCAGCGACGGCCACCTGGCGCTCCCGCAGGGACCGGGGTGGGGGGCGAAGGTGAATCTGGAAGAAATCGCACGACATCCGTATCAACCGTGGCGGCGGCCGGTCCCGGAAAAGGCCGACGGCGGCTTCGGCTTCTACTAGGAGGCAGGATCATGACCTGGGAACCGCGGTTTTCGGTCGGGCTCTATCACCACTTCGGACCGCATTTTGTGGACCGGCCGTCGAACGACGAGATCGACGCGGCGTTTGTGAGTCTGGACCGGGTGCCGGACGTGGCCGGGGTGGAGTTCTTCGCCAATACGACGGTGACGCCGCAGAACGCGGCGCATATCCGCCGGCGGCTGGACGAGCGCGGGCTGCAATGCTCGATGCTGCACCACGGGGAGCCCTATGTGCGCGGGGTTATGACCGACGCGGCGCTGATCTCGCCGGCGCTGCCCGACCGGCGCACCGCCATCGAGATGTGCCTGCGGGCGGTGGAGGTGGCGCAGGCGCTGGACGCGCTGGGCATCTACGTTTTCACACCGATGGACGGGGCGGACTATCCGTTCCAGCAGGATTTCGCCGCCGCGCGGCGCTACACCATTGACGCGCTGCACGAGATTTGTGAAGGGGCCGGCGATCTGAAGGTGGCGCTGGAGTTTCGACCCTACGCGCCGCGCGGCTGGGCCAACGTGGGCTCGGTGAGCAAGGCGCTGGAACTGGTGCTGGCGGTGGACCGGCCGAACCTGGGAATCCAACTCGAAGTCAGCCACACGCTGATGAGCCTGGAGAACCTGGCGCAGGCGACGTGGGAGGCGGCCCACCGCGGACTCCTCTATCACGTGCACCTGAACGACACGCAGATGCCCCAGGACCTGTCCACGATCTTCGGCAGCCAGCATTTCTGGGAGTGCCTGGAGATGATGTACTGGCTGCAGGAGACGGACTACCCGAACTACCTGGGGCTGGACGTGGTGTGGATCCGCGAGGACGGCGCCGGCAGCGGCACGCAGTTCATCCGCAACACCCAGTACATGCTGCGGGTGCTGGACGCCATCGACCGGCCGGTGCTGGCCGAGGCGATGGCGCGCAACGACATCCTGGCGACCCAGGACCTGCTGTGGACGGCGCTGCGGGAGACTTCCTGAGGTGCGGCCGGGGGCGCGGTCCGGGTCGCGGCTGGCATTGCCGACGGCGGCGGCGCGATGAAGCTGGGCATGTCGCAGGCGTGCTACCGCTGGGTGTTCTACCCGCAGTTGCGCCGCGATCGCCCGGAGCACAAATCGCTGGGGCGGCCGTCGCCGTACCTGCAGACGGTGCAGGGCCCGGCGGACGGGGAGAACCCGCGGGACTGGCTGATCGAGCGCACCGCCGGACACGGGTTCGAGTCGCTGTACATGAGCTCGGGGTACCTGGGGGACGAGGACGACGTGGCGGCGTTTCGCGACGGGATGGCGGCGAGCGGCCTGGAATTGATCGGCGGGCTGGGACTGACGGTGGCGGCGGACGCCGACGAGTGGCGGGAGGCGAACTTCGAGCGCTGCGTGCGCGACATCCGCGCGATGGCGCGGGCCGGGGCCCGCTTCGCGGCGGCGGTGAACGACAAACCGGACAGCCTGAACCACTTCACCCGGGAGCCGTCGATCGACGAGCAGATCGAACGGGCGATCGCGAACTTCAAATCGCTGATGCCGGTGTGCGAGGAGGTGGGACTCAGGCTGGCGTTTGAAAACCACCTGGACTACCGGATTTCGGAGGTGGTGCGGGTCGTCGAAGGGGTCGATTCGCCGAGGCTCGGCATCAACTTCGACACCGGCAACCCGGTGGCGGTGATCGAGGACCCGCTGGCGGCGGCGCGGGCGGCGGCGCCCTACGCGATCAACGCCCACCTGAAGGATTTCCGCATCCAACCGGCCACCGGGACCGGCGAGCCGCGCATCTTCTGGACGCCGCTGGGGCGCGGCGACGCGCCGATCGCGGAGATGGTTGAGATACTGGCGGCGGAGGCGCCCGACCCGACCACCCTGTCGGCCTGCGTGGAGGTGGCGCCGCCGCCGGAGCACGACCCGGCGGTGTGGGTGCAGGCGAGCGTGGACTGGCTGCGGGAGAACTGCGCGGAGCACTTCCCGACACTGGAGGCAGGGGCATGAGGCTGGGGCTTTCGCAGGCGACCTACCGCTGGGTTTGCTACCCGTGGCTGCGCTTCGACGTGCCGGAATTCCGCTACTCGGAGCGGCGGCTGCCGTATTTCATGTCGGTCGATCCGCCGGAGACGACGGGGGCGGGTGGACTGGCTGGTGGACCGGGTGCTGGAGCACGGGCTGACTTCGCTGTACATGGAAGCGGGCTGGCTGGCGGAGGGCAGGGCGGCGGGATTCCGGCAGCGGATGGCGGCCGGCGGCCTGGCGTTTATCGGGTCGTCGTCGGCGAACCTGGCGGCGACCGCGGAAGAATGGGGCGACACGACCTATCCGCTGCCGGACGCGGCGCGGGAACGGATGCGCTACCGGCCCACGGTTGGCGATCACGGCTGGGTCGGCGGCAGCCAGTTCGAGGTGTTGGTGCGGGCGCTGGAACTGGCGGCCGAGGGCGGCGCGAAGACCGTCAACGTGGTGCACGACTACCCGGAGCGGCACAACCATTTCACGATGGACCCGCCGGTCGAGCGGCAGATCGAGCGGATGATCCGCAATTTCCGCTCGCTGGTGCCGGTGGCCGAGAAGCTGGGGATCGTCATGGCGACCGAGTCGCACATGGACTACCGCTGCGCGGAACTGCTGGCGGTGATGGAGGCGGTGGATTCGCCGTGGCTGCGGCACTGCTTTGACTTCGCGAACCCGATAACGGTGATCGAAGACCCGCTGGACGCGGTGAAGTTGGTGGCGCCGTACACCGTGGTGACGCACATCAAGGACATGCACGCACGGCCGATGACGAGCCTGGGGGAGCCGCGGTTCTTTCACGCACCGATCGGCGATGGCGACGTGCCGGTGGAGGCGATCCTGGAGGTGCTGCAGGCGGAGGCGCCGGACCCGGACAACCTGGAGCACTGCCTGGAGATCGTCCCGACCTCCGCGTACGACCCCGAAGCCTGGCTCAACGCCAGCCTCTACTGGTTGCGAACCACATGCGCACGATTCTGGAACTAGCCGGCTCCGGCCGGGAATGGAGATAGTCATGGCAGCGCCCACCCCGCGTCCCGTCATCAGCCCCTGGGTCAACCCGGTCACGCGCGCCCTGAAGGCGGGCAAGGTCTGCGTCGGTTCTTGCAGCATCGCCTTCGGCAGCGCCGTCACCGCCCAGATATTTGGCGTTGCCGGGTTCAGCTTCAACTACTTCGATCTCGAGCACAGCCAGACCAGCATCGAGCAGCTGGCCGCCATCTGCACCGCCTCCAAGCTCGCCGGCGTCGTGCCCATCGCCGGGCCTTCCAGCATCGCGGATCACCTGATCGGCCGGCCGCTCGACGCCGGCGCGATGGGCGTCATCGTCCCTCACGTCTCCACCGCCGAGGAGACCGAGCGCGTCGTTCAGTATTCCCGCTACGCCCCGGTCGGTATCCGCGGTCTCGTGACCCCCGGCATCCTGACCGGATTTGAATCGCCCGACGGCTCCGACTGGGTCGAATCCCAGAATCGCGAAATCCTG
This sequence comes from uncultured Chloroflexota bacterium, assembly GCA_964474495.1. Taxonomy (GTDB): domain Bacteria; phylum Chloroflexota; class UBA11872; order UBA11872; family VXNJ01; genus JASLPR01. Next base: position 6,403 of record CAYYTN010000005.1, on the reverse strand, counting down.
GTCGCCATCAAGGTCGAGAGCGGCACCGGCATCGACAATATCGAAGAGATCGCCGCCGTCCCCGGTCTCGACGCGATCCTCATCGGCCCGGGCGATCTTTCCGCCACTCTCGGCGTCCCCGGCCAGACCGGCCACCCGGACGTGGTCGACTGCATCGAGCGGATGTTGGCGGCGGCCGAGAAGAACGGCGTGGCCGGCGGGCCGCACGTGGGCAGCGCCGCCGACGCCGAGGTCTGGGCTGACAAAGGCGCCACCTTCATGAGCCTTAGTTTCGACGGTGCGCTCCTCCTGGACGCCTCAATCAACGCCCACGATGACACCCGCGCGCGCCTGGGCGAACGGATGCTGTGATGGCCCGTCGAGCGAAGCGACGAGAGCCGGCAGGGGGAGCGGGATGAAGATCACCGACGTGAAGCATTTCGCGGTGAAGGTTGGTTTCCGCTGCCGCTTCATGGTCAAGGTGGAGACCGACGCCGGTATCCACGGGCTGGGGGAGGCGGGCACGTCGGGGCGGGAGCGGGCGCTGGCCGGGGCGATCGACCACTTCCGCGAGTTCCTGATCGGGAAGGACCCGCGCCGGATCGAGGACATCAACCAGGTGCTCTACCGGTCGCAATACTTCGAGGGCGGGACGATCATCACGGCGGCGGCGTCGGCGATCGACATCGCGCTGTGGGACATCCTGGGCAAGCACCTCGGAACGCCGGTGTGGCAGTTGCTGGGCGGGGCGACGCGGCAGGAGGTGACCTGCTTCGCGGACCTGATTTCCGGCGAGGGCGAGACCTGGGCGGAGCGCGGGGCGGACCTGGTGGAGAAGGGCTGGGGGACGATCCGCTGCGCGCCGGGGATGCCGGGCGACTTTGAGCGACTGGCAGACACGATCTACGAGCCGTGGGAGTCGATGCAGTGGACGGCCGCGCGGCTGCGGGAGTTGCGGGCGGCGGTGGGTCGGGGGGTGCGGGTGGCGGTGGACTTTCACCACCGGCTGAACGTGGCCGAGGCGGCGGAGTTCTGCCGGATGATCGAGGACGTGGGGTTGATGTTCCTGGAGGAGCCGATTCGATCCGAGAGCCCGGATGCCTACGCGGCGCTGCGGGCGATGACGGCGATGCCGTTCGCCATCGGCGAGGAATTTTCGGGGATCTACGTGTTCGCGCCGTTCATTGAGCGCGGGCTGTGCAACTATGCGCGGCTGGACGTCTGCAACGTGGGCGGATTCACGGCGTCGCGCAAGGTGGCGGCGATGGCCGAGGCGCACTATATCGACGTGATGCCGCATAACCCGCTGGGGCCGGTGTCGACGGCGGCTGCGGTGCACTTCGCGATCGCGACGCCGAATTTCGCGCTGCTGGAATACAACTGGGATGTGCGGCACCAGCCGGAGGACCTGTTCCCGCGGGTGATGCAGATCGAAGGCGACCGGTTCCCGATCCCAACCGATCCGGGGCTGGGGGTGGAGTTCGACGAAGCGGCGGCGGTGGACTACCCGTTCGAGTACTGGGAGCCGCCCCACTGGCGCCGGCGCGACGGCTCGTACACAAACTGGTAGGCGGATCGTGATCCTGGATAGTCGCGAATGGGATGCCCGCTACGGCTCCGACGTGCTGGCGGAGCACGCGGCGGAACTGGACGGCTGCATCGCGATCACGTCGCCGAGCGCCTGGGCAGCCGTGGAGTCGCGGCTGGTCCATGCGCCGCGGCACCGGGAGTTTCAGGGCGGGATGGGCGAGGACTACCTGGACGACCTGCTCGAACGGCTGCCGGGGGCGGAGCGGGTGGTGGCGATCGGCGGCGGGAATGCGCTGGACGTGGGCAAGTACGTGGCCTGGAAGAAGGACCTGCCGCTGGTGATGGTGCCGACGATCGTCTCGACCGGAGCGGTGTTTCAGTCGCCGGTGGCGGTGCGGCGGACGGATCGCTGGGAGTTTTGCTGGGAGACGGTGGCGCCGGAATACCTGCTGTTTGACTACGGCGTGATCCGGTCGGCGCCGGCGCACCTGAATCGGGCGGGGATGGGCGAGTGCGTGTGCCAGCTGGGCGGGAACGGGGCGTGGCGCTGGTGGGACCGCCAGGGTTTCGGCGGCCTGCCGTTCGACCCGGAACTGGCGGCGGGGACGGCGGCGTGGGTGCGGGAGCGCTGCGCGGAGTTCAGCGCGGACCTGGACGAAAACGGGCAACCGGGCGAGATCGGCATCCGCATCGCGGCGGAGGTCAACCGCGAGCGCTACGATCTGCCGACGTGGGATGTCGAACGGCGCAGCCTGGATCATTCGTTCGTGATCGCGTTTGAGTGGGTTAACCGCCGGGAATTGATCCACGCGGAAGGGGTGTCAATGGGTTCGCTAATCGGGGCGTACCTCTACGAGGCGGATTTCGCGGAAACGAAGCGGCTGCTGGACGATTGCGGGGTGCGCTACCGGCCGGCGGAGATCGGTTGCACGCACGCCGAGGTGCGGGCGACGCTGGAACGGATCAACGAGCCGGTGGGCCCGAGCGGGCCGGAGAACTGGTTCCACCGGCGCACGCTGGACGATGCGACGTTTGACGCGATGATGAAGGCAATCGAGTCAGGAGAATAGAGAAGAATATGAGCGTAGAAGGGAATCCGAGCGACGCGGTGGTGCGGATGGGGCTGGTCGGGGCCGGCGGGTTCGGGATCGAGATCGCGAAGATGATCGCGCGACTGCCGGAGCTGGAACTGGTCGGGGTCGCGGATGTGGATATGGAGGCGGCGCGGGCGCTGGCGGCGGAGTACGGGGTGCCGGCCTGGGGCGATCACGCGGCGCTGCTGGCGGAGTGCGAGTGCGCGGCGGTGGCGGTATCGACGCCGCACAACACCCACCGCGAGATCGTAGTGGCGGCGGCGGCGGCGGGGCGGCACATCTTCTGCGAGAAGGCGATGGCGATCAACGTGGCCGAGTGCCACGAGATGATCCGGGCGGCGGAGGAGAACGACGTGCGGCTGATGGTGGCCCACAAGCGCCGCCTGCGCCCGACCTACGCGGAGATCAAGCGGCTGCTGGACGGCGGTGAATTCGGCCGGCCGATGGCGATCAACGTGGCCGGGTATTTCGGGCGGACGCTGACCGGCTGGTGGAACAGCCGGGAGGCGTGTGGGGGGCTGATCTACTGGGCGGGCGTGCACGACCTCGACACGATCCGCCACCTGATGGGCGAGGTGTCGCGGGTGCATGCGGTGACCGGTCCGAAGCTGTACCCGGACATCACCGACTACGAGGACTCGATCGCGATCACGCTGGAGTTCGCCAGCGGCGCGGTCGGGTCGGTGCAGGTGTCGACGTTCTACCCGATGGCCACCTACCGGACCTCGTTCGATTACGAGATCGTGTGCGAGAACGGCGGCATCGCTTACGACTCGCGGCAGGTGGCGGTCCACTCGCAGCTCAAGGACTGGCCGATGGCGACGACGTTTTTCGAGGGCTACGGGCATGACGTGGCGTACGACGAGGAGTGGTCGAGCTTCGCCGCCTGGGTGCTGCGCGGCGAGGCGCCGGTGCTCACCGGGGAAGACGGGCTGCGTTGTGTGGAGATAATGCAGGCCGCCTACATTTCGGTGGCCGCCGGGGCGCCGGTGGACCTGCCGCTGGCGACGGACGATCGCCGGCCCTGGGCCTAGCGACGGCGGGCTAGCCGGGGTAGCTCAGCGTATCGCCGGGTTTCATCTCGAGCACGTCAGTACGGGGGGTGAGTTCGTCGATGCGGCGGCGAAGTTCGCCGATGTCGGCGGCCTGGTTGGGGAACGTGTCGTAGTGGCAGGGGATCACGGCCCGGGGGCGGATCAGCGAGGCGGCGACGGCGGCCTCCTTGACCCCCATCGTGTATTTGCCGCCGACCGGCATGATGGCCAGATCGGGGGCGTACATCTGGCTGATGAGGGCCATATCGCCGAAGACGCCGGTGTCGGTGGTGTCGTAGATGATCGGGCCGTCGTCGAAGTCCAGGACGTAGCCGCAGACGCTGCCGTCAGGCTCGGCGTAGGCGGAGCCGTCGCGGTAGGCGACGCCGTGCATGCCGGTGGAGTGATGGGCCTGCACCATGGTGTAGCGGACGGAGCCGAGCTTGACCGAGCCGCCGATGTTGAGCGGACAGGAATCGGTCTCGAAGCCGATGCCGTGGGTGGTGGCGTAGCCGGCGACCTCGGGGCTGCCGATCAGGGTGGCGCCGGTCTGCTTGACGATCTCGATGGCCTCGCCCAGGTGATCGACGTGGCCGTGGCTGACGCAGACGACGTCGGCGGCGGTGATGTCCTCCAGGGTCGTCGTGCAGACCGGGTTGTCGGTGATCCAGGGATCGAAGTAGATGACCTCGCCGCCGGGGGCGGTGAACTTGAAGGACGCGTGCCCCAGGAACTCAATTTGTACCGACTTCATCGCGCAACTCCTTGCCCGCCGCTCGCGGCCTGGCCTCTATCCGTTTCGATTCCGTGCCGGTCGCTCAGGCCGCACCGGCGTCTCCGTTCTCCAGCAGGTCCTTCAAGGTACCGGCGTCCGCCTGCATCTGCCGCTTGTACATGCCGAAGATGCCGAACATCCCGCTGGCCAGTTCCATTTCGTAGCCGAATCTCGTCCCGCCCTCCTCCTCCGCGAAACTCCAGCGGACCTTGAACGGCACGAGCCCGGAGGTGCTCTTGATGGCGAAGGCTCGCTCCGGGTCGAACTCGGTAACTTCGATTTCGACCTCGAAGCGCCAGCCCAGGTGCGACACCTTCAACCGGCCGGCGGTGCCGAGTCCCGGCTCGCCTTCGCTGATCTGCTCGGCTTCGACCACCGCCCCGACCCAGCGAAGGTTGTTCTCGATCCGGGTGACGAAATCCGATACTTCTGCGACCGGTCGGGCAATCGAAACGTCCACTTCATTTGTGGGCATGTTGAATCCTTGATTTCAACCGCCGCAGCCGGGAACGGTGCGGCCTGTCGCCGACAATTCAAACCGCTGGCTCAAAGCTGTCCCAGGTCCTTCAGCACGGCCATCGCGGCGTTGTGGCCGGGCTCGCCGGTGACTCCGCCGCCCGGGTGGCAGCCGGAACCGCAGAGGTAGAGATCGCCGATCGGGGTGCGGTAGTCAGACCAGCCGGGGACCGCCCGCCGGTTCAGCATCTGGTCGATGTTCATGTCGGTGTGGTGCATGTGGCCGTGGGTCAGGCCGTAGCGGTCGGCGATGGATTCCGGGGTGACCAGGTACCAGTCGTCGACGAGGTCGGGGAAGTCGGGGGCGTGCTCGGCGACCTGGTCGATCATGTTCTGCGCGGCGACGGCGGCCATGTCGTCCCAGGAGCCGTCGGCCAGGCGCATCGGGGCGAACTCGCCCCAGATGCTGATGCAGAAATGGCCGGGTGGGGCGGTGGTCGGGTCGTGGACGGTGGTGGAGACCAGGGCCAGGGAAAAACGGCGCGGGATGCGGCCGTGGCGGGCTTCGATCCAGGCTTCGTCGTAGATATCGAGCGAGTCACAGATGTGGGTCTGGGCGTAGTGGATCGGCAGGGGGCCGGCGCCGGGGGCGGCGGTCCACTCGGGGAGGCCGCTGCAGGCGCAGTGGAGCTTGAAGTAGCCGGCGACGCCGCGGACGCGGTCGAGGCGATCGGCGAAATCGGGGTCCAATTCGTCGCGCCCGACCAGGCCCAGCAGGGTGCGCTGGGGATCGACGTTGGAGATGACGACCCGGGCGGAGACCTCGGTGCCGTCGGCCAGGCGCACGCCGACGGAGCGCCCGTCGCGCACGACTACGGCTTCGACGCCGGCGTTGGTCTTGATCTCGACGCCGGCTTCTTCGGTGGCCTCGCCGATGACCTTGGCCACCGCGCCCATGCCGCCGCGGGGGTAGCCGCTGAGGCCGCGGGCGCCGAGGCCGGCGCTGGTGGCGGTGTGGAAGGCCCAGTAGAGCAGCGCGCCGGGGGCGTCGGTGGTGCCGGAGTCGAAGGTCGCGATGACCGAGGCTTTGAGTTCATCGGATTCGAAGAAATCGTCGACGAAGCCGCGCACGCTGCCGGTCAGCAGGCGGTAGAGGATTTCTTCATCCTCGGTGCCCTCGAACTTCCGGGCGAGCTCGCCGAGGGTGGGTGGCTCGGTCAGCAGGTAGGGCTCGAACATGGCGCCCATGCGGGCGTTGGTGGCCAGCCAGTCGGGCCAGGCTTCGGCGTCGCGGGGGGAGATGGCGGCGATGGAGTCGAGGGTCTTTTCGAAGTCGCCCCAGAGGGTCAATTCCTTGCCCGAAGGGAACGGGTGGAAGTAGCCCGGGTCCTTTACATCCATGTGCAGGCCGCGTTCCAGCAGCCGCATATCGTCCATGATCTTCGTGTGGAACATCGTGAAGCTGTGGCCGTAGGTGGTGAAGTGGTAGCCGGGGATCAACTCGTCGGTGGAAGCCATGCCGCCGACCTTGTCGT